>JAFTIP010000016.1 GCA_017456845.1 Ruminococcus sp. | reverse complement strand
TAGAGATGTTCTTAGCAGCTTCGCCGTTTGCCTTCTGAACGTTAGCAATAACCTCGTCGATAGAAACCTGAGCACCTGCAAACTCTACGAAAACCTCAACCTTTGCAGCAGCCTTCTTTGTAGTTGCCTTTTTAGTTGTTGTTTTCTTAGCAGGAGCCTTCTTAGCCTCAGCCTTAACTTCTGCAGCCTTTGTCTCAACTGCCTTTGTTTCAACTGCCTTTGTCTCAGCCTTCTTTGTTGCTGTCTTCTTAGCAGGAGCCTTAACCTCAGCCTCTGCCTTTACTGTCTTCTTTGTTTCTTTTGTTGCAGCCTCTTTAGTAGCTGCTGTTGTCTTCTTAGTTGCCATAATAAAATATCCTTTCTAAATTTAGGTAATTCGCGTATATATCTTAAAGAGGTTTTTTCCTCTATAGGGTATTATATATATCTGAATTTTCGTTGTCAAAGGTGTTAGGCGATTTTCTACTTTTACGATAAAAAAACCGAGTATTAATGCGGTTATATGGTCATACCGAACATATTAAACTCCTTGTTTTTGTGTATTTTACAAGGATTTTTGTTGGTTTAGCAATAATTGTAACACAGCTTGTTGGTGTATTGTTACAAAATAAAAATGCCAAAAATCTATATGGCTCATATTGTTGCAAAGAGAAGTTTAAATTGGTATACTTAATATATATGCGGGGTGATTTTATGGCTAAGGGGCCTAACCAGAAGCTTAAGCTTTTAGTGCTTAAGGATATACTTATGAAGCATACCGACGAAAGCCATGGGCTTACTACAAACGAAATTATTGAAAAGCTGGAGAGCTTTGGGATTTCTGCCGAGCGTAAGAGCATTTATGACGATTTAAGAATGCTCGAAAACTACGGCTGTGATATTTGTTCTACCCGAGATAAAACAACAAGATATTACATAGGCAGCAGAGACTTTGAGCTGCCTGAGCTTAAGCTTTTGGTGGATGCTGTGCAAAGCTCAAAGTTTATTACGGAAAAAAAGTCCCGCGAGCTTATTAAAAAGGTAGGCTCGCTTGCTTCGCACTATGACGCCTCGAAACTTCAGAGGCAGGTTTACGTTTCAAACAGAGTTAAAACCCCGAACGAAAAAATCTACTATGCCGTGGATACTATCCATCAGGCAATTTCTGATAACAGGCAAATTACGTTCAGCTACTATGAATGGGTGCTAAGCTCTGATAAAGGTGAGAAAATCGTTAAGCGTGCAAGGCACGACGGAAGCACCTATAAGGTGTCGCCCTTTACCCTTGCATGGGACGACGAAAATTATTATCTTATTGCTTTTGACTCCCAAAGTCAGAGCATCCGCCACTACCGCGTTGACAAAATGGAAAAGGTAAAGCTTACTGACGAAAAATGTGAAGGTAAGTCTGCCTTTAAAGGCTTTGATATGGCGGTTTACTCTAAAAGCGTTTTTGGAATGTTCGGCGGTGAAATGACCGATGTTAAAATCAAGGTGAAAAACCACCTTGTTGGTGTGGTTGCCGACAGATTCGGCAAGGATGTTTTTGTTACATCTGATGGTGATGACAGCTTTGTGTTTTCGGCAAAGGTTGTGCTTAGCCCTCAGTTTTACGGCTGGCTGTTCGCTTTGGGGGACGAGGCTAAAATTATCTCGCCCAAAAGTGCGGTAGAGCAGTATAAGAATTATATCGATAACGCGAGAGAAGTTTATGAGTAGAACTTCGTAGGGGCTGATACTATCCGCCCGAAAGATTTCATATTATCGCAAAGTATAGCGGGCAATTAATAATCGCCCCTACAAAAAATGATTATACTAATTTTGTTCAACCCGCCGTTAATGTAAGGTTGCCTCTAAAGGTGACCTACCCAACGGCGGTTATGCCCTCGGGTGGCTAACCTGTGGCTTACCCACTGTACGGATTTTTGGACAGGTCCTTCTTTATAATGAAAGTATCATAATAAAGGAGGACGCAGAATATGCTTAATTTTTGTATTTTTATTTTTACTCTTTACGCTTTAGGGTACATTGTAAGCTTGCTTATAAAAACCCCTTACACCAAGAGCAGAAGGAGAACTAAACGCTGAAAGGAAAGTTTACGTGAGACTTATCTTGGCATCGGCATCTCCTCGCCGACAAGAGCTTATAGCTCTTATTTCTGATAATGTAATTTGTGCACCCTCGGGGGTTGAAGAAATCATCCCCGAGGATATTGCCGTTTGTGATGTTCCGCTGTGCCTTGCTACGCAAAAGGCTCAGGCGGTGGCTGAAGAATTTCCTGATGATATTGTGATCGGGTGCGATACAGGTGTTATTCTGGACGAAGAAATTTTAGGTAAGCCCAAGGATAAGGCTGACGCACGCAGGATGATTAGCGCTTTAAGCGGTAAGGTGCACCAGGTTGTTACAGGCTGTGCGCTTTTCTATAAGGGAAAAAGTGTGGGTTTTTCAAACGTTACCGAGGTTGAGTTTTTTAATTTAAGCGAAGAGGAAATCGAAAGTTATATTAATACTCCGGAGCCTTATGACAAAGCAGGCGGTTACGGCATTCAGGGCAAGGCGTGTCTTTTTGTTAAGGGTATTAAGGGCGATTATTTTAACGTTGTAGGTTTGCCTGTGGCTGAGCTTAACCGTCAGATTGCGGCTTTTGTTGAGGGGGAGTTTTAAATGGAGCATTTGTTTATAATAAATCCTGCGGCAGGAAAGACAGACAAAAGCCGTGAGCTTATTGAGAGAATAAATAGTATTAAAACCAAAGATAAGATTACTGTGAAAATTACAAAAATGCCGGGGGATGCAACTGAAATAGTAAAAAAGCATCTTAGAGAGGCAGAGGATTTTGTAAGAGTTTATGCCTGTGGCGGTGACGGCACAGCAAACGAGGTATTAAGAGGCGTAATAGGTTTTGAAAATTGTGCTTTGGGTGTGGTTCCCATGGGCTCAGGCAACGATTTTGTACGCTCTTTTGAGCATAATACAAAAGATGACTTTATTGATATGGAAGCCATGATGAATGGCGAGGATATGGCTATTGATGTTATGGAGTGTAACGGCAGATATTCAATGAATAATATGTCTGTAGGTTTTGACGCGGCTGTTGCCAAGAACGTGGACAAGTTTAAAAGGATTCCTTTGGTTTCGGGAAGTCTTGCCTATAAAATATCCATCGTTTATTGCCTTTTTACTAAGCGTAAGCATAATTACAGAATGATTGCTGACGGTAAGGAATATGTAAGCAATGACGTTAAAACCCTGCTTGCGGTGGCAGGTAACGGAAAGTATTACGGAGGCGGAATCAAGGCCACTCCTTTAGCTGAGTTTGCCGACGGCAAAATAGAGTTTATGCATATAAAAACAATTTCTCTTTTAAGGTTTATTTTTCTGGTGGGCACATATTCAAGAGGTGAACATATTGATAATCCAAAGTTTCCTTTTGTAAAGCATACCAAGTGCGAGAGCATAACCTTTGAAAGCGACGATAATATTGATATAGGTTTTGACGGCGAGATAATCTCACTTAAAAATCCCACCGTCAGGATTCTTCCCGCAGCGGTAAGAATTATTGTCCCTAAAGTTAAGGAAAAAGTTTTGGCAACTGTATAAAATATCAAGTAAAATCCCCGACAGCACAAAACTGTCGGGGATTGGTGTTTTTATAGGGTTAAATTATACCTGCAATGGTTTTCTGAATGTTTGTAGCGTCCTTGATGTTTATTCTTGAGTCTAAGTTAAAATCTGCAGCAAGAAGGTTAATGTCACTGGCTGTAACCATTTTTGCAATGTACTTCTGAATTAATGTGGCGTCGCGGATATTTAGCTTGCCATCATTGTTTACATCGCCGCGCATAAACAGGTTGCTATCAGGCTCAGTTACAGGGGGAGTGGTAGGAACGGTTGTTTCCGCAGGGGTTGTGGAAGTTGCAGGAACAGTTGGGTTTTGAGGTTCTGTAGGTGTTGTGGGGGCTTCCTTAAGCTTATAACGGTAGCTTACCTCAGTGGCGTTATCGTCCTTTTGTGATTGCCAGTCGCTTACTTTCGTAAAGCGGTAAAGGTCGGTGGCAGCTTTAGGCTGATATTGAGAATTTTTGTACCAGTAGCAACTCCGGTTGCCGTGGGTGCCGTTTGAGCCGTCGCAGGTTGTGTTTGAGTTGCAGTAAGCATCTGAGCCGTCTTTGTACTTAAGATGGTAGTAGGTGTAGCGACTGTCATCGTAGTCGGTTTTAGAAGCGTAAACATTTACTTTATCGGCAGAAATACTGTCGTAGTGAACGTAAGAGCCTGTGGCGGCAAAGTTTGCATTGTTGCCTGTGCTGCCGCCGCAGTAGTGGTAGTAATAGTAGGTAACAAGGGCTAAAGTATCAGAGGTGGGAAGTTCAATGGTTGACCAGTATGGTTCGCCTGAGTTTACGTAATCGGTTTTTACAAACTCGCCCTTTACATAGCTTTCGTCGGGAGCAACTGAGGCTACAACGTCATAGGTGTTTTTGTACTGAATTTCGTACTTGTCGCTTGTAACGTCATTGTAAAGCTTTTCGGAGTATGTCCAGCCGTCGGCATTTTCTACGGGGGCACCTGCTACTTTAAAGGCTACGGTTTTGCTTTTGGCACTACTGTAGCCGTTGGAGGCTGTAACAGTTGTTTCGTAGTAGCCTGCAGGAAGCTCACAATAGTAAATCTCATCAGTAATTTGGGAGATTGTTTTGTAAAGGCTTACGTTACCTTTAGTGCCTGAGTAAATCTCTAAGGTGTAATCATAAGCAGGTGAGTCAGTAATGAATTCAAATTTTGTATGGGTTTTATAATCGCCTGCTGTAGCTTTTATTTCAGCAGAGGTTACAGAGGGAATAGTGGTAATTTCAAAAAGCTGAGCCGATGTGCCCGAGTAGGTATAGATGTTAACGTTTGAGTTTGAAACGTTAAGGGCAAGGTTGCAAAGCTTTGGCTTAAATGCGTATTGGTTATCAGCAATTTTGTAGATAAACCACTTCTGTGCATCGTGTTCCCAGTAAGGATATGTACCTACATTGGTGCCGTCTGTAGTTCCTGCGCCTGAAACGTCAAGGGCGTTGCCGTCGGTGACGCTGTAAATAACGTAGGAGCCGTCAGATTGCCTTACAAAATGCCAGTAATGAGACATACCCTGAACATTAACTGCACCTGCGGTTTCTGTGTTCTGATTGTTATTAACAACATATTTGTAGGTGCCTATGTTGTTGAAATGTGCGTAAAAATCATTTCCTAAGTTTTCGGGGGTTTTGCCGTAAAACGGATTAACTACCGACTGACTTACATAACGCCAGTTGTAGCCTTTGGTGTTTTTGACTATGGTTGTGTCGGAAAGAAACAGAGCGTCAAAGGGGTTAACAGGATTGTTTACCGTCCATGTTCCGTACTGGTTTTCGTGCCAGCCGCTGCCCGTCATTTTACCTTTAGAAACCTCAAGGTGAATGTGGTTGCCGTCTGCTCTGCCGGCGGTGCCTTCCTCAAAGAAGCGTTCGCCCTGTTTAATTACTTTGCCCTTATAAAGGTCAGAGGTGTCGTTGTCGTGTACAACAAGAATTGTCATATAATCAATGGTGCCGTCTGCCCAGATTACAGGGTTGGAGCTTTCAAGCCATACATGGTAGCCTTTGTAAATCTGCCTGATGGTGCCGGTAAAGGGAGCATAGGCAGATTCAATACCACCGTCCTTACCGGCAATGTCAATGGCAAGAGTACCGGCGTGGCTGTAGCTTCCGCCTACACCCTGCGTAACATTAAGGGTAGTCATAGGAAACATTGCGTATTCGTAGTTATTTGCCTTTGCTGAAACTATACCGATTGAAAGTACGGATACCAGCGTGGCAAGAGTTAAAATAATGCTTAAAACGCGTTTTGTTTTTTTCATAAAAACGCCTCCTTTATATTTTAAATTTTACCATAGAAGAGAGTTTTTTACCATAATTAAAGGTAAACAAAAAGCACCCCTTACTTTTGTAAGAGGTGCTAAACATTACTGATTATTTTGTTTTGATAATTGCAAAGGAAGAAGCTGAGATTTTTGCACTCTTGCCGTCGAATTCTGCATTGCCGATGGTGTAAATTCTTTCAAGCTCTTTCTCTTCAAAAGAAATCTCAACATCATTGCCTGAAGGGTTAACAAATACTGCGTAGTCGCCTCTGCGGTAAGCAAAGGGGTACTTGTTCTTCTCGCCGTAAATAAGCTCAAACTCGCTGTCGTTTGCAAGCTGAGGAATTTCGTGACGGAGCTTTATAATGTTTGTTACGTTCTCGTAAATGCTGCCCTTTTTGTTTTTCTGGTTCTCAACGGTAGGAGCGTTTTCATTACCGTCTACAGGCAGATAAAGCTTATCAGCACTTGCTTGTGAGAAGCCTAAGTTTTCACTTGAGTCCCACTGCATAGGAGTACGTGAGCCTGTACGAGAGAAGCCGCCCTCTTTGCTTACAAGCTCAGTCTGGTATCTCATACCAAGCTCGTCACCATAGTATAGGAAAGGCACACCGGGCATAGTGAACATCATTGCATGGCTGAGCTTTATAGTGTCATCATCCATATAGAAAGTGCCACGGGGCATATCGTGGTTATTGGTCATAAAGGAGATGTAGCCCAAATCCTTTGTACGCTCGTAGTTTACAAGGTACTCGTCAAGGAAGGTGGAAATATCGCCCTTGCCGTCTTTGCAGAAGAAGCTCTTATTTTCGCCGTCTACAAGATAGCGGAAAAGTGTAGAGTAGCCGTTGCCGTAGTGGTCAAGGTAAAAGTCCATATGGAAACCGCCGTTTTTGATGGAACGCTGAGGATTGCACCACTCGGAAACCAATGCGGCATCGGGGTAGTCTTTATCCATCATTTCTCTAACGTCTCTCCAGATTGCTGCGGTGGCTATTTTTTCGTCATCGTTTTTAACCAAAGAGTCAGCCATATCTACTCTGAAGCCGTCAACGCCAAAGTCAAGCCAATGACGCATAACGTCTTTAAGAGCCTCTGCACTTGCTTTTGCTGAAGGATGGTCATGGGGTAACTGCCACTGAGGATGGGTTACCTCGTAGAAGCCGTAGTTAAGTGCAGGCTGAGATGAGAAGTAGTTAACTAAATAGTTGCCGTCTCTTTCGCAGATGCCGCACATAAGTCTGTACTCAGGGGGAGCTTCCCATACACAGTTTGTGAAAATATAGCGGTTGGTAAATTCGCTCTTTTTAGCTTTTTTAGCCTCCTGAAACCAAGGGTGAGTGTCAGAAGTATGACCGGGAACAAGGTCAAGGAGGATGTGCATATTCATACTGTGAGCCTTGTCTAAAAGTGCCTTAAGGTCGTCTTCGTTACCATAGCGTGCGGCAACCTTTTTGTGGTCTCGAACGTCATAGCCTGCATCCATAAAGGGAGAATCATAAATAGGGTTGAGCCAGATTGCGTTACAGCCTAAGCCCTTAACGTAATCGAGCTTTTCGGTGATACCCTTAAGATCACCGATACCGTCAGCGTTTGTATCGTAAAAGCTTTGGGGATATATTTCGTAAAAAACAGCATCTTTAAGCCAATTAGGCATAGGAAAAACCTCCTTAAAATTTATACATTCAATATACCATTTTTGCTGTGGCTTTGCAATAGCTTTTCTTGATTTAGAATTATTTTACATCCAAAAACAATCACTTGCAAACACGCTTTACTTTTCATAGTATGGAGTAGAGTGATTCGGATATGCTTGCGTCATTCTATGAAAGGATTGAAACCTTATGACCATTGAACAGCTTGATAAAAGCAGGGTGCTTATATCTTTGGGCCTAAACGATATGGACACTTATGCCATAAGCATAGATAAACTTAACTTAAAAGAAACGAACACGAAAGAAACCCTTAAAAGCCTTCTGAAGCTTGCACTTGACAGGGTAGGAATAAGTGCAGAAAATAAAGCGGTACTTGTGGAGGCAATGCCTCACAAGGAAGGGATGCTTATACTTATTACTGTGGATTTTTCAAAAAATCTGAGAAAAACATACAGAATAAAAAAGCCCAGAATGCAGCCTGTGTGTAAATTTCTTGGTGCGGAAGAGCTTTTGTCCTGCGTAGAGCTTATTAAAGCCGAAAAAATTAAGCTTCAGTCAAATTCTCTCTGGCAGTATAAAAATGCGTTTTATGTTATTTTTGAGTTTGGAGGGATTTCAGCTAAAGCTAAGGCAGTTTTAAGCGAATATGCACTTTGCTACAGCCTGAGCCTTGTGAGAATTGCAAGAATAAAGGAAGCAGGCAAGGAGATTTCAGGCTCAAACGCCGTGGAGCAGATTGCAAGAACTATGGCTGATAGGGCGTGAATATTTTGGGAGAGGGATAACTTCTCCCAAAATATAGTCATTTTTTATAAAAAATTTTGATTTTTTTCTGAAAAAGCTTGCAATCTTTTTTATTTTTGTGTAAAATGTATATGAACTTACTCGGTTTTTGGTATCATTTTTCCAAACCATTCGGGATTTTTACCATAACATAAAAAATTGCGGAGGCGGTTATTATGTCAAACAGATTATTTCAGGGTATTATTCACCAGATGAAGGACGCTATTGACAGAACTATCGGCGTGGTTGACGAAACTTCTGTTGTTATTGCCTGCTCAGAGCTTGGCAGAATCGGCGAGGTGAACGAGAGCATTACTTCTGAAACTCTCAGTGCTACCGTTCCTTTTGTTATCAATGGCTATACCTACAAGGCTTTCGGTAATTCAGCTCGTGCTGAATATGCTGTTTTCGTTTCAGGTTCTGATGAGCTTGCTCAGAAGTATGTTCAGCTTCTTTCCGTGTCTTTATCAAGTATCAAGCAGTATTATGATGAAAAGTACGACAGAAGCAACTTCATCAAAAATGTTATCCTTGACAATATCCTCCCCGGCGACATTTATTTAAAGGCAAGAGAGCTTCGTTTCAACAATGAGGTTCACCGCGTTTGCTTGCTTATAAAGATTACTTCCAAAACAGATATTTCTGCTTACGACATCGTGCAAAATCTTTTCCCTGATAAAAACAAGGACTTCGTTATCAATATCAACGAAACCGACATTGTTTTAGTTAAGGAACTTAAATCAGGTATTGAAAGCAAAGACTTGGAAAAGCTTGCAAGCTCTATTGTTGATACTTTATCCAGCGAGTTCTACACTCACTGCTTAGTTGGTATCGGTACTCCCGTTATGGGCATTAAGGACTTGGCACTTTCCTTTAAGGAAGCTCAGGTTGCTCTTGATGTTGGTAAGGTTTTCGATACTGAAAAAACTATCGTAAGCTATGATAATTTAGGTATTGCACGTCTTGTTTATCAGCTTCCCACAACTCTTTGCGATATGTTCCTTAAGGAAGTTTTCAAGCGTGGCTCTATCGAGTCTTTGGATCAGGAAACTTTATTTACAATTCAGAAGTTCTTCGAAAACAACTTAAACGTTTCCGAAACCTCCAGAAAGCTTTTTGTTCACAGAAATACTCTGGTTTACAGACTTGAAAAAATCAAGAAGCTTACAGGCCTGGATTTAAGAGAGTTTGAGGACGCTATCGTATGTAAGGTAGCGCTTATGGTTAAGAAATACCTGTCCTCTTCTCCCGCAAAATTTTAATTTGATTATAATCGCTTTGTACGCGGTAATTTTGCGGCGTGCAAGGCGATTTACGGTTTTTTAGAGATTATTAACAATTTTTCCCAAATTTGTTCAAAAAACAGTCAGATTTGGTTCATATAGAAAGCAGGATAATATGATAGAATTCAGAAATGTTTCCAAGGTTTACCCCTCGGGAACCCACGCTCTTAATCAGGCAAGTCTTACCATTGAAAAAGGTGAGTTTGTGTTTATTGTGGGTTCTTCAGGTGCAGGTAAAAGTACCTTCCTTAAGCTTATAATGCACGAGGAAACCCCTACTTCAGGTTCGATTTTTGTTAACGGTATGCGTGTTGACAAAATGAAGCACCGCCACGTGCCTATGCTCAGACGTACAATGGGCATTGTATTTCAGGATTTCAGACTTATTGATAAAATGACGGTTTACGACAACGTAGCCTTTGCTATGCGTGCCATCGGTGCCAGAAGCCGTGCTATTAAAAAGCGTGTGCCCTACATACTTGAGCTTGTAGGCTTAGAGTCCAAGGCTGACCGCTATCCCTCTGAGCTTTCGGGCGGTGAGCAGCAGCGTGTAGGTCTTGCCAGAGCGTTGGTTAATAATCCCATGATGATTATTGCCGACGAGCCCACAGGTAATATCGACCCCGAAATGAGCTACGAAATTATGGAGCTTCTTTCAGAAATTAATAAGCGTGGTACAACAATTCTTATTGTTACCCACGAGCACGACCTTGTACACAGCTTTGGCAGACGTGTTATTACCATTGACAAGGGCGTTGTGGTTGAGGACACCGTAAACCTCCGTCAGCCCGAAGGAGGTAGTGAATTATGAGAATAAGCGGTTTAGGTTACCTTTTAAAGGAAGGTATCAAAAGCATATGGTCAAACAGAATGATGAGCCTTGCTTCCATAGGCGTGCTGGTTTCCTGCTTGCTTTTAACAGGTGCGGCAGAGCTTATCACCCTTAACGTTTCCTCTGTTGTTGACGATATCGGCGGAGAAAACGTTACAAGAGTTTTCTTAGACCAAGAGGTTACAGATCTTGAGGCGGTTTACATTCAGGATGAAATCGGTAAGCTTTCAAACGTTTCTTATACTGAGTTTGTGTCTAAGGATGAGGCGATTAAGCAGTACGAGGATACTTTAAGAGAGGACATTTTCTCTCAGATGCAGGGTGAGGGCAACCCCTTGCCAAACTCTGTTGACGTAACTCTTACCGACCTTTCGTTATATGACGACACAATGGCTCAGATTACCGCTATTGACGGCGTTGACTCTGTAAGAGATACAAGAGAAATTGCAAGCAAGCTTACTTCCTTAAGCACTCTGGTTTCTTCCATGAGCCTTTGGATTGTTCTTGCACTTTCTCTTATTTCCATATTCATTATTTCAAACACAATCAGAATGACTATGTATTCCAGAAGGTTTGAAATAAGCATTATGAAGTCTGTAGGTGCTACAGACACCTTTATCCGAATTCCCTTCGTTTTCGAAGGTATGATTATCGGTCTTATTTCAGGCGTTATCGGTTCGCTTCTCTTAACTCTTGTTTATGATGCAGTTATGAAGGGCGTTCAGGATATTATGCAGTTTAAGTTTATCCCTTATGATGAGCTTGCAATTTACGTATGGATTGCCTTTAGTGTGTCAGGTATGCTTATTGGTATGCTGGGCAGTATTCTTTCTATCGGCAGATACTTAAGAAAAGAAGGCAACGAGCTTTTAGGATGGTAATAGTATGAAAAATTTAAAGCAGATTTTTTCGGCTTTAATGGCTTTGACTCTTGTGTTTTCTGCTGTGGTTTTCACAAGTGCCGACACTATATCGGACCTCGAAGACCAGCAGGCACAGCTTGAGGCTGAGGCTCAGGAGTATCAGGCGATTATAGACGAAAAGCAGGGCGAAATTGAGGAGCAGGAAGAGTACGTTAATGCTCTTACCTCAAATATTGCCACAGTTAACGACGAAATGTCTGTTATCAGGTCAAAGATTGACCTTTATAACTCTCAGATTGCAGAGAAAACCGAAAACGTAAACTCCCTTAAGGTTCAGTCTGAAGATAATATGAACCTCTTAAGGCAGAGGCTCAACTCCATTTACAAGGCAGGCAATGCCTCTACTATTGAGATTGTTTTAGGTGCTAAGGATTTTACTGATTTTGTGGACAAGGTTCAGCTGGTTGAAAGTCTTTCTGAGTATGATGCTAACCTTATGGACGAAATCGAGGCTCAGATGGATGTTATCGGCGAAGAGGTGGACTCTCTTAACGAGGACAAAGCCGCCCTTGAAGAGGACACAGAAGCTCTTGCTCAGAAGCAGGAAGAACTTAACGACCTCTTGGCAGAAAACGAGAGTCTGCTTAAAAACCTCTACATCGAAAAGGACGAGTTAGGGGCAATTATGGACTCCAACGAGGCTGCACAGAATGAGGTTGAGCAGCAGATTCAGGCTTACTATGAAGAGTTAAGACGTCAGGAAGAGGAACGCCTTGAGCAGGAAGAGCAGGAAGGCGAGTATTCTCCGGGTGAAATCATTACTCCCGGTGACGGCTCAGGTTCATGGGTATGGCCTACTCCCGGTTTTACTACGCTTTCCTCCGAATGGGCAGAGGACAGAGGTTACTCTCACGGCGGTATTGACATTGCAGATGCAGGCATTATGGGTACTCCCATTGTAGCGGCGGCTGACGGTGTTGTTATTGATGTATGTAATTATTGTGTCCATAACTGGGGTAAATACGGCAGCTGCGGTTGCGGCGGCGGTTACGGCAACTATGTGTGGATTGACCATGGCAACGGTAAGGCTACTATTTATGCCCATATGACAGACGCGGTGGCTTATGTCGGACAATCTGTTTCGGCAGGCGAGCTTATCGGTTATGTTGGCTCTACAGGTCACTCCACAGGCCCACACCTCCATTTTGAGGCAAGATATTACGGCGAACGTTATAATCCTATGACCGAGTATTAAGAATAAAATATAAGGTGGCAATTTTATGAATAAAAAAGTTTCCTTAGGAATAACAATTGCATCCTGCCTTGTGGCGGCGGCTATTGCTTTTTCGGCGGCTTTTATGATTTCACGCTCTATATTTAATTCCAAGCTTAAAGATTTAAGTCAGAAGCAAAATATGTTTACTCAGATTTCTGATATCGACAGTTTTATTCGTCAGCATTATGACGGTAAGATTGACGAAAAAAAGCTGCTTGATGCTATGAAGCAGGCTTATTCCGAAACCCTTGACGGCGATGTTCTTTTTATGTCGGCCGAAGATTTCAAGGGTAGTATCTATGAGGAAGAGGGATGCAGTTACCAGATTCTTTCTGACGGCACATATATGGTTATTACCAATGGCGTTACCGTGCCTGCCTCTGAACCTAATTAAATTTAATAAACAAAAGACCTCCTGCATATATATAAACAGTTTGCAGGAGGTCTTTTTATGCTTACATTTTTAACGGTAGAAAAGGCAGAGTCTAAGCTTTTGCCTTTAAGACATAAAATTTATACAGAACTCAAAACTTCAGGCGGTATACAGGTAAAGTACATAAAATGTATACACAGGCGAGGAAAAATCCCTTATGAAAAAATCAGAAGGATAAGTGAAAATCAAAGCGATTGCCTCCTTACAAAAGAAGACCTTATTCTGCCCCAAGAGTCAAAACTCAGGAGGTTTTATTCTGCTGAGCTTTCCGAAAGGCTTTGCTTGAATATGACTATAGCGGTGCTTAAAGAGCTTAAAGCTTCATCCGATAATATCAAGGTTGCAGTTTTTGACCCTGAAGCAAGAATTGCCGACGGGGTAGGGGCAATTCTTAAATTTACTCAAAATCTTACGGTGGTAACCCGTATGACGGGGGTGTACGGTGCCGAAGCAGAAAGAATTATGAATGAGAGCGGTGCGGTGCTTAACGTAAGCCGAAGGATGAAGAGCTTGGAAAATGCAAAGCTTGTTGTTGCTCCTTACAAGCTTAAAACTCAGCTTCCTTTAGGTAAGGATGCCGTTATTCTTACGGTGGCACCCTCTGCGGTTTCTCAGAAAGGAACCGTGTATTACAGGTATTATTTTACTTTAAGCGAAGACCTTAAGTCTCTTTTACCCCAAGGCTTTGATGCGGAGTATTTTTCCTCAGCCTTATACTCTCTTTTGGGGCGGTTTGACTTAGGTTCGATTGTGCCTCAGGCAACCAAAGGCGACTTTAACACCCATACCCTTGTGTCGCTCAATAAGTATCTTACTAATATTTGCCGAAACGCTTGACATCCGTGTTTTTTAAACTTATAATAATATAATTGGTAAACCCAAAAATGTATCCGAAAGGACAGGAATATAATGGCTAAATCAGTATTGCTTACAGCCGAGGGTCTTAAACAGCTTGAAGAAGAGCTTGACCTCTTAAAAGGCGAAAAACGAAAAGAAATTGCAGAGAAAATCAAGGTGGCACGTTCTTACGGCGACCTTTCCGAAAACTCTGAGTATGATGATGCTAAAAACGAGCAGGCAATCTTAGAAGCAAGAATTGCAACTATCGAGGCTACTCTTAAAGTAGCTGTTGTTATTGATGAAAATGAGTTAGGTGCTGACCAGTCCGTTCACGTTGGTTCTTTAGTTAAGGTTGAGAACATCAGCATGGGTAGAGAGCAGGAGTTCAGAATTATCGGCTCCAACGAATCTAATCCTAAGGAAAACAAAATTTCTGACGAATCCCCTGTTGGCAAGGCTTTGCTTGGCAAAAAGGTTGGCGATATGGTAGAGGTTGAGGTTCCTGCAGGTCTTATTACTTTCAAGGTTCTCTCAGTTTCCAGATAAATCCGTCAGCTACCCATAGGGTATATCGCCTTTAGAAAAGTTGATGCAACAGTTAACTTTTATTGACGGCGGTATTAAGTGCAGATATAAACTTATTGCAGGGGAGGGGTCATCCCTCCCTCTTTTCAATTATCAGAAAAACATCACATCATCGAAGATGATATATCACTGCAATATCATGAGGATATTGCTCGAAGGGAGAAGTTTAAAATGAGCGAGCAGAACAAGGTTAACAGCTCAAGCGAAGTTCAGGTAAGACGTGAAAAGCTCAGCAATATGCAGGCTCAGGGCAGAGACCCCTTTATGGTTAACACATCAAGCCGTGACACTTATACAAAAGATATCACAGATAATTTTGACAGTTTCGAAGGCAAAACAGTAACAGTTGCAGGCCGTATCAAGTCCAAGCGCGGCAAGGGCAAGGTTATGTTTATGGACCTTTGGGACGTTACAGGTAAAATCCAGATTTTCGCAAAGTTTGACGACTTGGGCGAAGAGGTTTACACAGACCTTAAAAAATGGGACGTTGGCGATATTGCCGAGGTTCAGGGCTTTGTTTTCAGAACTCAGATGGGTGAGCCCAGTATCCACGCAACAGGCATTAAGATGCTTGCTAAGTCTCTTTTGCCTCTTCCTGAGAAGTTCCACGGCTTAAAGGACCCCGACCTCAGATACCGTCAGCGTTACGTTGATATGATTATGAATCCTGAGGTTATGGAAACTTTTAAAAAGCGTACACGCATTGTTTCCGAAATCAGAAGATATCTTGACGATGCAGGCTACTTTGAGGTAGAGACTCCCGTGCTTTCCACAATCGCAGGCGGTGCCAATGCACGTCCTTTCATTACTCACCACAACACACTTGACCTTGATATGTACCTTCGTATTGCTACCGAGCTTTACCTCAAGCGTCTTATTGTAGGCGGTATGGAAAAGGTTTACGAAATCGGCAGACTTTTCAGAAACGAGGGTATGGATGTTAAGCATAACCCAGAGTTTACAACCATCGAGCTTTACGAGGCTTACACAGACCTCAGAGGTATGATGGACAGAACCGAGCAGATTGTTAACCGCTGCTGTATGGCTGCTAACGGCACTGACGAAATTGAGTATCAGGGCGAGAAGATTAGCCTTAAGCTTCCCTTTGCAAGAATGACAATGATGGATGCTGTAAAGCAGTATTCAGGCGTTGACTTCAGCACATTTATGGGCGACACAGAAAAGGCTAAGGAAGTTGCTAAGGAATTAAACCTTGAGGTTAAGCCTACCGACACATGGGGCAACATCTTAAACACAGCTTTCGAGGAATTCGTTGAAGAAAACCTTGTTCAGCCCACATTTATTACAGAGTATCCTATCGAGGTTTCTCCTCTTACAAAGCGTTTAGAGGGTAATCCCTTGCTTGTTGACCGTTTCGAGCTTTTCGTAACTCGCCGTGAGCTTGCAAACGCTTACACCGAGCTTAACGACCCCAACGACCAGAGAAGCCGTTTTGAACATCAGATGATGCTTCGTGAAGCAGGCGACGACGAAGCTAACGAGATTGATGAGGACTTCCTCACAGCTCTTAACTATGGTATGGCTCCCACAGGCGGTATGGGTATGGGTATCGACAGACTTGTTATGCTCCTTACAGACTCCGCTTCTATCCGCGACGTTATCATCTTCCCCACAATGAAGCCTATAGAAGAGGGCAAGCGTGCAAACCGTGCTCCTAAGGCAGAAGCAGTTGAGGAAAAGGAAGAGGTTATTGACTTTTCTAAGGTAGAAATTGAGCCTTTATTTGAGGAATTCGTAGATTTCGAGACCTTCTCAAAGTCTGATTTCAGGGCTGTTAAGGTTCTTGCTTGCGAGGCTGTTCCCAAGTCCAAGAAGCTCCTTAAGTTTACACTTAACGACGGCACAGACAAAGAAAGAATCATCTTAAGCGGTATTCACGCTTACTATGAGCCAGAAGAGCTTGTAGGCAAAACTTTAATCGCTATTACAAATCTTCCTCCCAGAGCTATGATGGGCACCGAGAGTAACGGTATGCTCCTCTCAGCAGTTCATAACGAGGAAGGCGAGGAAAAGCTTAACCTTCTTATGGTAAGTAACAAAATCCCCGCAGGTGCAAAGCTTTATTAATATAAGCATTAAAAGGACTATGGATAAAACCATAGTCCTTTTTACATACGATATAATTAAGATATAGATTTATTTTCTCTGGCTAAATCTAATTCGTTGCGAAAGACGAAAATTTTACTCGTTATATCCAAATTGCTTCTGCTTAAGTCTGTTCTCTCATCTATTAAACGGCTTCGCTTACCTTTTAACTCTCCTTTTTTATGGTTTATTTCATCCTTATTTTTATTATATATAACGAGTTTTTTTCTTAATTTTGAAATTTTTACCTTTGGTATTACAAGAATACATATAATTGCAGCTATTAGACCGATTCCTATCAAGATGCAAAATAGCAGACCCATTATAGATAAAATAGCTGAAATGATTGTTCCGATAATCAAAAGAGTGATTGCGCGTTTTTTGCTTTTGCTAGGCGGTTTATACATAGATTTCTGCTCTTTTCTATAAAGTTTATAATATAAGTCACTTGCTTCACTGTATTTAGATTCAAGCTCTTTGATTTGCCGTTCTGTTTCATTTATACTATTATTTAAGGCTTCAATTTGTGCGTTCGTTTTGTTGTGTGTAGATTCGTAGCCTGACTTTTGACGCTCTAATTCTTTGGCATACCTTTCTGAATATTCACGCCATTCGGATTTGATCTTTTCTCGGGTTTCTGTATCTATTGTGCATAACAATGCGTTATTTACATTGTGTGTCATTTTTAAATATTTATCTTTGTGTAAAAATAAATGTAAATCAGTATAGTTGCTGCTTTGAATTCTTACTAAACCCATCCAACCACGATAGTCATCGGGATAATCTTGTGTAACTTGTTCGTATATTTTAATTGCTTCTTGTTTGTTCCCGAAACGCTCGTAGGTCTTTGCGTTTTTTAGCAGTCTTTCTTTTTCCTCGTTGCCTTTTCCTGCAATAACTACTTTTTCGGCGGTTATATTATTGGTAATATTGTAGTTGTAGTTATTTATGGCTTGCTCGACTATGTACTTAGAACCGCAATATTCGCAGAACATAGTTTCTCTTGTGTTGTCTGTTTGCAATGTTGCTCCACAACTGGTGCATTTTGCTTTTACTAATGGCATAACTTTCCCATCTCCCGATAAAATATAAGTTAAAATAAAAAAGCGTAGCTACAAAAGCTACGCCAAAAAATACATAGCTCATTTGTTGCTACACAAATTTCTACTGCCAAAATAGCGCGAGAAAATAGAGCCTGCATTTTTATCGGGGATAAAAATACACGCGCAATGACAGTAAAAATTAAATTTGTGTAGCATTTTTATTTTAGCACAATGAAATTAATTTATCAACACTTTTGTATTTCATATTTCGTCCCAAAAAAATGCAGTTCATCCCTGTTCTGTTGCGAAAAAATTTTTGTATGCTAATATAGCTTATGAAAAATAAAGAATTGGGGATATTAATATGAAAAAAACATTAAACCGACTTGTATCTTTAGCTCTTGTAGCAGTAATGGCATTATCTGTGTTGGCGGTAACAGCAGTTTCAGTATCAGCCGAAGAATTGTATAACTATCATATTAAGGTTAAAACAGGTACCAAACTTGGTGCAGGCACAGATGCAGATGTTTTCTTATATGCTTACAATAAAAACGGTAATCTGATTACAGGCGACAGGATTCTGATTGATACCGACGGCAACAGCTTTGAGAATGGCGATACCGACACATTTAACATTACTTTACCCGAAAAAATTGAGAGTATCAAAATCGGCACTAAAGATCCGGGCGATAGTTTTGTTGAGTCTATTTTTGGTTCTAATGATGAATGGTATCTTGATAATATTGAGATTATTCTCAATAACAGTGAAACAAGAACTTACAACTTTGATAAGTGGATTAAACCCGGTCATTACGGATATTATACGACCAGAAGAACAAGCAACGGTAAAAAAGAAACAGTATACGTTTGCTCTACAATCCACCTTTACGACCCCACAAGCGTAGTTGGTTAAACTGAATTCTTTATAAATGTAAAACGCCTGACGATGATTTTCGTCAGGCGTTTAGTTTTATACAAGCTTATTTCCGCATTTATCGCAAAATCTGTTTTCAGGTTCACGGGGTGAACCGCAGTATGGGCAGAATGGTTTTGCTTTTGCCTCGGCTTTTCTGGCTTCGCGTTTGTTGCGGATATGGGCCATAATAAGCAAAGGGATTGCACCGTAGCCAATGTTTCCCACAAGAGCACATAGGGCAAATATAAAATAGAGTATTGGAATTATTTCGCCGTTGCCTGTAACTATGGTGCCGATGCAGGCAAACCAAACGGCAATTCCTAAGGCATAACACGCTATGCCTATAATCATAAAGGTTATGCCAAGTCTTTTCATTGCTTTTGTGCTCATAAAACCACTCCTTATAGTTTGTCTAATAATATAGTAACATGGATTTTCTATTGCGTCAATGCTAAGTTTGGATTATAATAGTTTTATTGAGGTGATATTATGGTAGATAAGTTATTTGAAGAACTTAAAAATATTCCTCAGGTTGAGGCTATTGCTCTTGGCGGTTCAAGGTCAGGAGAAGTTTTCGACGAAAAGTCAGATTATGATGTTTATTTGTACTGCACAGGCTCTGTAGCTGATGAGGTGCGTAAAGCAATTCTTGATAAATACTGCAGTTACATTGAACTTTCAAACCATTTCTGGGAGCTTGAGGATAACTGCACCCTTAAAAATGGAATTGATATCGACATTCTTTACCGCAATATTGAGGATTTTACCGCTGACGTGGCTTCTGTAGTTGAAGGCTTCAACGCACGCACAGGATACACCACCTGTATGTGGCACAATCTCATTACTTGCAAGATTATTTACGATAAAGATAGCAGGCTTCAGGCTATGAAGGAAAGGTTCAGCGTGCCTTATCCTCAGGAGCTTAAAAAGAACATTATTAGTAAGAATATGAGCTTACTTTCGGGTATGCTTCCTTCTTATGACGACCAGATTTTAAAGGCAGTTAAACGTAAGGATTTGGTAAGCATAAACCACCGCACTTCGGCTTTTATGGAGTCTTATTTCGACATTTTGTTTGCACTTAATGAAAAGACCCACCCCGGCGAAAAACGCCTTGTAAGCCTTTCGAAAAAGCTTAGTATTTTACCTGCGGACTTTGAAGAAAATATAAATAAGCTTTTTGCTGATTTGTTCGCAAATCCTGAGTTGATTGAAAATGATTTGGCTAAGATTATATTTGAGCTTAAGAGAATTCTGTAACGTTTATTGAAGGGGCAGGCGTCCTCGACTGCCCGTAGGGAATAGTGAAAGGTGAGAATAAATTATGAAAACCTTTTTAGTTGTTGTTGATATGCAAAAGGACTTTGTAAACGGTTCTTTGGGTACAAACGAGGCTCAGGCAATTGTAGATAATGTTTGCCGTAAGATTTTAACCTTTCAGGGCGAGATTATAGTAACTTTTGATACTCACTCTGATAATTACCTTGAAACCGCTGAGGGAAGGAAGCTTCCTGTTAAGCATTGTATAAAAGGCGAAAGCGGTTGGGAACTTGATGAAAATGTAAAGTCAGCCTTAGAGGGTAAGGATTACACAGCTGTTGAAAAGCCTACCTTCGGCTCGGTAAAGCTTCCTGAGATTATTAAGGAAAAAGCTCAGGGCGAGGATTTCTCGGTGGAGCTTGTTGGTCTTTGTACAGACATTTGCGTGGTTTCAAACGCCCTTCTGCTTAAGGCAAATTTCCCCGAGGCAGAGATTTCGGTGGATTCCGAATGCTGTGCAGGTGTAACTATAGAGAGCCACAACTCAGCACTTAATACTATGAGAAGCTGTCAGATTGAAGTATATTGAGGTGTTAATATGTTTGATGCAAAAAAAGTAAAAAACGATTGTGTAAACTGGATAAGAGATTTTTTTGAGGCAAACGGCAAAGATTCTCCTGCTGTTCTGGGTATTTCAGGGGGGAAGGATAGTTCTGTGGTTGCCGCCCTTTGTGTTGAGGCTTTAGGCAAAGAAAGAGTTGTAGGAGTGCTTATGCCTTGTGGTGAGCAGTCTGACATTGATATGGCGCAGCTTCTTGTTGACCACCTTGGTATTAAGCATTATATAATAAACATCAAAGATGCTGTTGAGGGTGTTAAAAACGCTATGCCTGATGGTTTTGAACTTTCAAAGCAGAGTCTTATCAATCTCCCTCCCAGAATCCGTATGTCTACGGTTTATGCGGTTTCTCAGAGCCTTAACGGCAGAGTGGCAAATACCTGTAATTTAAGCGAAGACTGGGTAGGCTACTCCACCCGTTATGGTGATTCCGTTGGCGATTTCAGCCCCTTATCAAAGCTTACCGTTACCGAGGTTAAGGCAATCGGCAGAGAGTTAGGGCTTCCCGAGGTGCTTATTGATAAAGTGCCATCTGACGGACTTACAGGCAAAACCGACGAGGATAACTTAGGCTTTACTTACGCTGTGCTTGATAAATACATCCGCACAGGCGAAATTGAGGATATGGACGCAAAAGAGAAGATCGACCGCCTTAATAAAATGAACAAGTTTAAATTAGAGATAATGCCGATTTTTCCATATGAGGCATAATCAAAAAGGCTTCTTTCGGGAAGCCTTTTTGTTTTAATCGTAGGGGCGGATATCATCTGCCCGCAGAAAATGATTAGATACGAAAGGCGGACGAATAATATTCGCCCCTACAACTTTTTGTCATAAATTAAACTATTTAGGAAGAAAGTTTCAGTAAAGTTGATAATTTTTGTTTAAAATGCACAACAATTTTACCAAAATCTTAGTTAGGTAGTGAATTGTGAAACGTCTTTCAGTTTGCTATAATTATTTTTAGGTTATTCTTTATAGCCTGCGTTTTGTGTATAGCAAAGCGTGAAAGGAGAAAAATTATCGTGAAACAGTACACTAAAGACAAGATTTACAACATTGCATTAGCAGGCCACAGCGAAGCAGGTAAGACTTCACTTGCTGAGGCAATGCTGTTTTTAACAAAGGCAACTGATCGTCTGGGTAAGGTAGCAGATGGTAACACAGTTATGGACTTTGACCCCGAAGAAATTAAAAGACAGATTTCCGTTGCAACTGCAATGGCTCCCATAGAGTACAAGGATGCTAAGATTAACACTCTCGATACTCCCGGCCGTTTTGGCTTTGTTGCAGGTGTTGTTGAGGGTATGTACGCTGCTGACGCCGCCGTTGTAGTGGTAGGTGCAAAAAGCGGTGTTAAGGTTGGCACAGAAAAGGCTGTTAAAGCCGCCAAGGAAAGAAAGCTCCCCAAGTTCTTTGTTATCAACGGTATGTGCGACGAGGGCGTTGACTACTACGGTATTATTGATGATTTAAGAGACCAGTTCGGCTCTTCTGTTTGCCCCATAGTTATTCCCGAAATCGCAGGCACAGCCGCAAAGAGCTACCTCAATTTGCTTGATGGCAAGGCTTATACATACGCCGCAGGCAAGGCAACTGAGTGCACAGCTCCCGAGATTTTACAGGCTGACGATTACAAAGCTTACCTCACAGAGGCTGTTGCTGAGTCTTCTGAGGAACTTATGGATAAATATTTTGAGTCAGGCGAGCTTACAGGCGATGAAATCAAGTCAGGCCTTAAGGCAGCTGTTATGAACGGCTCTGTTTGCCCTGTTATCTGCTGTGACGCAGTTAAGTTGGACGCTGTTGATATGTTTATGGATGCAATTTTAGCCTATGCTCCCACACCTGCTGACATCGGCTCAGTAATGGCAAAAACCGAAGACGGCGAAGATATCGAGCTTAAAATCGACGACGAGGAGAAGAACGCAGCAATTATCTTCAAAACAGTTGCCGACCCCTTCGTTGGTAAGCTTTCTTACATCAAGGTTATTTCCGGTCAGATTTCTCCTGCCAAGGAAGTTTTCAATATGCGTCTTGGCGAGAAGATGAAGATTACAAAGGTTGTTACAAGCCGCGGTAAAAAACAGCTTGATATGGACGCAATCGTTGCAGGTGATATCGGTGCTATTCCTAAGCTCAGCGGTGCTAAAACAGGCGATACACTTTGCTCTCCTCATAGGAAGGTAGTTATTGAGGGTGCAACATATCCCGGTACAGCATTCTCAATGGCAGTTTACCCCAAGAAGAAGGGCGATGAGGATAAGGTTGCTCAGGGCTTGGCTAAGCTTATGGGCGAAGACCAGACAATCGCTTTCAAGTCCGATGCCGAAACCAAGGAAATGGTTGTTTCAGGTATGGGCGAAGCTCACATTGACGTAATTATTTCTAAGCTTAAGGCTAAGTATAACGTAGAAGTTACACTTCAGGTTCCCAAGGTTGCTTATCGTGAAGCAATCCGCAAGAAGGTTCAGGTTCAGGGTCGTCATAAGAAGCAGTCAGGCGGTGCAGGCCAGTTCGGTGACGTTTGGATTGAGTTTGAGCCTTGTGATGCAGAGGGTCTCGAGTTCGGCGAGAGAGTTGTTGGCGGCTCTGTTCCCAAGAACTTCTTCCCCGCAGTTGAAAAGGGTTTACTTGACGCTATCAAGAAGGGCCCCCTTGCAGGTTACCCTGTAGTTGGCCTTAAGGCTACACTTTATGATGGTTCTTACCATCCCGTTGACTCCAACGAAATGGCATTCAAGATGGCTGCAAAGATTGCTTACAAAAACGGTATGGCAGTTGCAAACCCCACACTCTTAGAGCCTATCGGCACACTTAAAGCTACAGTTCCCGATAATAAAACAGGCGATATTATGGGTGAGGTAAATAAACGTCGTGGCAGAATTCTTGGTATGAACCCCGGCGAAAAGGGTATGCAGACCGTTGAGGCTGAGGTTCCCATGGCTGAGATGCACGACTTCGCAACATTTATGCGTAAGACAACTCACGGCAGAGGCTACTTCTCCTTCGATTTCGTTCGCTATGAGGATGCTCCGGGCAACGTTGCTCAGGCTGTTATTGCCAACGCAAAGGTTGAAGACGACGACTGATAATTAAATCAAAACATATTAAAACACCCTGTACCAATAAAGTACAGGGTGTTGTTGCATTTGTTTAAGGTTGAGAGTTACTAAAATATTTATTTTCCGCATAAAGCAAAAGTTCGGTTTCTGCCTGAGCATCTTTTTGGTTATAGGGATTTTTGCTTGCCTCAAAAAACTCAGACTTAATCTGAGCCGCTCCTGCAGGATTCTTTTCAATAAACAAAGTGAATGCATAATTCCTGCATAGGTTTGTGTAGGTTCTTACGTTGCTTAAGTAGTTTTTAAACTCAGGTGTGTAAAGTTTTTCGATAATCTGCGGATTTCTGTTTGTCATTAATTCGCAGAAAAGCCTGTCGGCAATAGTGCTCATATACTGCTCGTTAATCAGCCGTGAGTCGGGAGCCAAAATTCGATCAAGAACTTCTGAGGCTTCCTTAAAATGCATTTGACCCAGAAGCCTTTCTCCGCAACAAAGCAGATAGAAAGAAGCCCAGTATGTATCAATATTGCTGTTATCCTTAAGCTCAAACCACTCATCGGGCATATGGTTTAAACTTGTGTTTTTAAGGCTTGGGTCTGCAAGCTTGCAAGAAATCCACAAACCTTTAATAGCGTAAGGGGATTTTCTCATGTCTCGGGTGAATTTTGCATTGCCCAGACACAAATCCAGAAAAACAACAGTAAGCAAAACAAAAATAAAAACTAAGAGTAAGCTTGAAATAACAGGAGTGTAAAAGTTAAAGGCAAATAAACTTACGGAAATTACAATGAAAAATGAAGAAAGAATAACCAAACCATGTCCGTACAGAAAATAGGGCATTTTGCCGTCTATCATATCAGGGGGATACATTCCGCATTTGGACGACGAGCCACGCTCATTGGTGGTAGAAAAATGTATTTTACCTTTTTCATCCTTTGTCCATTTCATAAAGGCAATTCTGAGAAATGCCATTTTGTAGCCTGAGATTTTGCCGAAAATCAGAAATCCCAAGCTGAATATGGCGTAGCAAAGTTGTTGAATAACAAACAAGCTAATAAGAAACAAGGCCAGATGCAAGGTGTCTAAGTTATCTGTGCTTTTATAAATGGCCACAGAGTGCATGACAAACAGAATACTGAAAACAGCGATACAGGTTAATAAAACCAAAGTGTGGATTCTTCTTGCTGTTTTGTTGTAAGGTGTCATAAATTCACCTCCTATGCTTTAGCTATAGATATGCAGATTTTTGCGGTGTCTTTAATATTTACCTTTCCGTTTTCATCAAAGTCTGCCAGCTTAAGAGATTTATCGGAAAGCTCTTTAAGATAAGCAAGATGAAGCTGAATATCATTGGTGTCGATTTTGTCTACATTTAAGTCAAGGTTAACGTCGCCTTTGCTGTAGTTGTGATTTTGGGTTGATGCTGTCGCAGAAGCTGTGGCAGTAGCGGTAGCTTTTGGTGCTGTAGTTGACTGAGGCTTTTCCTCAGTAACAGGAGTGCTCTTTACAGGAACAATGCTGTAATTGATGCCAAGGGCATCACAAAGCTGTGCACCTAAACTGCCTCCCACGCAGAGAGCTGTAAATCCCTGAGCCAGCTCATACTCGAAGGTTTCTTCGTTAAAGGTGTAGCCGAAGGGGTTGCTTCCCACAAGAGTTACTGTAGAAGGAATGTAAAGGCTTGTAAGAGCGGTGCCGTCAAAAGCCATATCACCTATAGTTGTAAGGCCTTCGTTAAGGTCGGCGTAGTAAAGAGAAGAGTTTGAGTAAAAAGCGTAGTTGCCTAAGGTTTTTACCGAAGCAGGAACAGAAATTTCTGTAAGTGCAGAGTTGAAGTAAAAAGCACCCTCGTCAATGATTTCAAGATTTTGGGGCAGAGTAATACTGCTGAGGTTATAGGTGTATGCTAAGGCGTATTTTCCGATTTCTTTAAGTGTGCTTGGCAGGGTAACCTCATATAAGTGTGTGCACTCTTCAAAGGCACCGTCGTCAAGCTCTTTAACACCCTCCGGTATAGTTATGCTTGCAAGTCTTGTGTTGTGAGAAAAGCAGTTGTTGCTGATTTCTTCAAGACCTTTACCTAAGGTAACATCTGTAAGATAAACGCAGTAAGAAAAGGCAGAATCACCGATTTCGCGAACGCTGTCGGGGATAGTAACCGAGGAAAGCCCGGTGCAGTTGTAAAATGCCTTGTCTCCTATTTCTTTAATTCCGTTTTCAATGGTAACGGAGGACAAATTGTGATTCTGATAAAAGGCGTTATCTTCAATTTCTTCAACCTTTAAGCCGCCTAAGACTGCAGGTATAACAAGGTTAGTTTCAGAGCCCTCATATCCTGTAATTACCGCCTTGCCCTCATCTTCAGTGTACGTAAAACCTTTATCCTCCAAAGCAGAGGTATTAAACGCACAAACAGAAGTAAGTATAAGTAATGTAAGGGTTAAAGAAAGTACTTTTTTCATAAAAACACCGCCTTAGTAATTATAATTTAAGTATATATTAATGCGTGTTATAAGTCAATAAAAAAGGCTTCCGTCAGGAAGCCTTTAAGTGTAAAAATTTATTACTTTATTATTGACACGCCGTCCATTTCAGCAGGCTGTTCGAGACCCATAATCTGAAGCATTGTGGGAGCAATGTCAGCAAGTCTGCCGCCTTCTCTGAGCTCGCAATCATGGCCAACAACGCAGAACTTAACGGGGTTTGTGGTGTGGGCTGTAAAGGGAGAGCCGTCTTCCTCAAACATTTTGTCAGCGTTGCCGTGGTCAGCTGTAATAAGTGTTACGCCTTCCATTTCCTTAACTGCCTCAACTACTTTGCCAACGCAAGTGTCAACAGACTCAACAGCCTTAACTGCAGCCTCAAAAACGCCTGTGTGGCCAACCATATCGCAGTTCGCAAAGTTTAAGATAATCATATCATACTTGCCTGTGCGGATAGCGTCACAGCACTTGTCGCATACTTCGTATGCGCTCATCTCAGGCTGTAAATCGTAGGTTGCAACTTTGGGAGAAGCAACTAAGATTCTGTCCTCACCTGGGTATGTTTTCTCAATACCGCCGTTGAAGAAGAATGTTACGTGTGCGTACTTCTCAGTTTCAGCAATTCTAAGCTGAGCAAGGCCCTTGTCGGAAACGTACTCGCCAAGAGTATTCTTAAGAGTCTGAGGCTTGAATGCAACGTCTACGTTAGGCATTGTTGCATCGTACTGAGTCATACAAACGTAGTTAAGCTTGAAGAAGCCGTTTCTACGCTCAAAGCCGTCGAACTCTGGATCAACAAAGGTACGGGTAATTTCTCTTGCTCTGTCGGGGCGGAAGTTAAAGAGAATTACAGAGTCACCCTCAGCGATAGTCTTGCCGCCCTCAATAACTGTGGGAACAACAAACTCGTCGGTAATATCTTTGCTGTAAGAATCAGCAACTGCCTTAATTGCGTCTGTTGCTTTTTCGCCTTCGCCGTAAACCATTGCAGCGTAAGCCTTTTCAACACGCTCCCAACGGTTGTCTCTGTCCATAGCGTAGTATCTGCCCATTACGGATGCAATTTTACCAACACCGATTTTTTCCATCTCAGCCACGCAGTCAGCAACAAAGCCCTGACCGCTTGTAGGAGAAACGTCACGGCCGTCAAGGAATGCGTGAACATAAACTTCCTTTAAGCCCTTCTGCTTTGCAAGCTCTAAAATGCCGTACATATGAGTGTTGTGGCTGTGAACACCGCCGTCGGAAAGAAGACCGAAAAGGTGAAGTGCTGTGCCGTTATTTACACAGTTGTCAACAGCCTTAACTAAAGCTTCATTCTCAAAGAAATCACCGTCTTTAATAGACTTTGTGATTCTTGTTAACTCCTGATATACAACTCTGCCTGCACCGATGTTGGTGTGACCAACCTCGCTGTTTCCCATCTGACCCTCAGGAAGACCAACGTCCATACCTGATGCACCGATAGCAGTAACAGGGTTCTCAGCAAAAATTTTGTCAAGGTTAGGTGTGTTAGCGGCCTCAATAGCGTTGCCCTCTTTGGGGGCAATGCCGAAACCGTCAAGAATACATAAAAGTAACGGTTTTTTCATAATTTTCAACTCCGATTATTTGCTTGCAGCCTTAACGATAGCAGCAAACTTTTCAGCAACGAGAGAAGCACCGCCGATAAGACCGCCGTCAACGTTAACCTTAGAGAGAAGCTCCTGGGCGTTAGCGTCGTTCATAGAACCGCCGTACTGAATTGTTGTAGCCTCTGCAACCTCAGTGTTGTAAAGCTCTGCAATGCAATTACGGATGATACCGCAAACTTCGTCAGCCTGATCAGCAGTAGCTGTAAGACCTGTGCCGATAGCCCAAACAGGCTCGTAAGCGATAACGATACGGCTCATCTCTTCCTCAGTAACGCCGAGAAGAGCAATCTTAGTCTGCATTCTTACAACCTCAGCTGTAACATCCTGCTCTCTCTGCTCAAGGTACTCACCAACGCAGAGGATAACTGTAAGGCCTGCGTCAAGTGCAGCACGAACTCTGTCTTTAACTGTTACGTCTGTCTCACCGAAGTACTGACGACGCTCGCTGTGGCCGATGATAACATACTTAAGACCCATAGATGCAAGCATATCGGCGGAAATCTCAGCAGTAAACGCACCGCTCTTTGCCCAGTGGCAGTTCTCTGCGCCAATCTGAATGTTTGTGCCTTTTGCAGCTTCAAGTGCTGTGTAAAGGTCAACGTAAGGAACGCAAGCGATAACCTCGCAGTCAGCGTCTTTAACTAAAGGCGCAATCTCAGAGATGAGAGCTGTTGCCTCTGCAGGAGTTTTGTTCATTTTCCAGTTGCCTGCGATAATTGTTTTTCTTGTAGCCTTGTTCATTTTTAATCTTCCTTTCAGAATAATAGAAGTTTATTACATAGGTACAGGGCGAAGTAAAAGCTCCGCCCTGAGATTTATTTAAGATAAATTATTTGTTGGCAATAACTGCAACACCGGGAAGAACCTTGCCCTCGAGATACTCAAGAGAAGCACCGCCGCCTGTGGAGATGTGGCTCATCTTGTCAGCGTAGCCGAGGTTTATTACAGCAGCTGCGGAGTCGCCGCCGCCGATGATTGTAGTAGCCTCAGTCTCAGCAAGAGCCTCAGCAACTGCAATTGTACCCTTTGCTAAAGAGGGGTTCTCGAATACGCCCATAGGACCGTTCCAAACAACTGTCTTAGCACTCTTAACAGCGTTAGCGTAAAGCTCCTGAGTCTTGGGACCAATGTCAAGACCCATAATGTCAGCAGGAATCTCGTTAGCTGCACAAGCTGTAACTTCGATAGGAGCATCGATAGGATCGGGGAAGTCCTTTGTTGTCATAGCGTCAACAGGTAAGAGGAGCTCTTTACCCATTTCCTTAGCCTTGTTGATCATCTCTAAGCAGTAGTCGATCTTAGTGTCGTCAACGAGAGATGTACCAACAGAGCCGCCCTGAGCCTTGATGAATGTGTATGCCATACCGCCGCCGATGATAAGTGTGTCGCACTTCTCGAGGAGGTTGTTGATAACATTGAGCTTGTCTGCAACCTTAGCACCGCCGAGGATTGCAACGAAGGGACGAACAGGCTCCTCAACTGCGTTGCCGAGGAATGCGATTTCCTTCTGCATGAGGTAACCAACTGCTGTGTCCTTAATGTGGTCTGTAACACCTGCTGTGGAGCAGTGTGCACGGTGAGCAGAGCCGAAAGCGTCCATTACGAAAACTTCTGCTAAAGATGCAAGCTCAGAAGAGAAGGGCTCGAGGTTCTTTGTTTCTTCTTTTCTGAAACGAGTGTTCTGAAGAAGAACAACGTCGCCGTCCTTCATCTCAGCAACTGCCTTCTTAGCGTTCTCACCAACAACCTCGTCGTCGTTAGCAAAAACTACGGGCTGACCTAAAAGCTCAGAAAGTCTAACTGCTACAGGAGCAAGAGAGAACTTCTCCTCGGGGCCGTTCTTGGGCTTGCCAAGGTGAGAGCAAAGAATAACCTTACCGCCATCTGCGATAAGCTTTTTGATTGTGGGAAGAGCTGCTGTAATACGGTTGTCGTTTGTGATAACGCCCTCTTTAAGGGGAACGTTAAAGTCGCAGCGAACTAATACTTTTTTGCCTGCTACGTTGATATCATCAACGCTTACTTTGTTAAGGTTCATTGGAATTATTCCTTTCAACTTTATTTTTTGTTTATTCCCTTGGAATTAAGCAAAATTTACCTTGTTAATTATACTACAATCCCTATACAAATATCAAGTGTATATTTGCATTTTAATAAGTATTTACATTAATTTTTGGCTATTTTCTTTGTTAATATGCAAGTTGTCTTGTAGGGGCGATTTTTAATCGCCCGAAAGGTTTCATATTACATAAGTGTTTTTCAGGCGGATAATATCCGCCCCTACTGTTAATCCCAGGAATGCCGATGTAATTCTCCGAAATTCTGAAGCTCGGGGAAGTTCCACTGCCTTAATGCCTCGTAAACTCCGATTGCCACGGAGTTTGAAAGGTTAAGACTTCTGGCATCACTAATCATAGGAATACGCACGGTGGTGTCCTTGTTTTTCATCAAAAGTTCCTCAGGCAAGCCTGCGGTTTCTTTGCCGAAAACAAGGTAGGCTTTGTCGGGGTATTCAATCTCAGCATAAGTGTGCCTTGCTTTGGTGGAAAAATAGAAGAATTTGCCGTCTTTGTTTTTCTCAAAAAAGTCGTCTAAATTCTTATAGTATGTAATATCCAGAAGATACCAGTAGTCAAGACCGGAGCGTTTAAGCTTTTTGTCGTCAACGGTAAAGCCCATAGGCTCAACCAGATGAAGCCTTGCTCCTGTGGCAGCACAAGTACGTGCAATGTTGCCTGTGTTCTGTGGGATTTCAGGCTCAACCAATACAATATTAAGTTCTGGCAAAAGTTATCACCTCTAAAAGTATTTTAAACTGTAAATACTAATTATGCAAGTCTTAAATTTGGAGGTGATTTTATGAAGGCAATGAGCATTGTGAAAGGTATGGCAGTAGGCGTTATGACAGGCGTTGCCGCAGGAGTTGTCGGCTCAAAAATGATGGACAAAAACGGCAAAAAGGCAATGAAGAAAAAGGCAGGTAAAGCCTTAAAGTCTATGAGCAATATGCTTGATACCGCAGGGTATATGTTTAAATAAGGTGATTTTATGGAAGTTTTAAATACTGAGCAGTTCAGAGAAAAAATATATTTTGATGACAGCAGAAGTGCCGTGCTTTTCACAGCTCCTTGGTGCGGCTTTTGCAGGAGTATGAAGCTGATGATTGAAAAAGCAGAAAGAGACTTCGGTTCTACAAAATTCTATATTGTGGATATAGACAAAGAGCCAAGTTTAAAAACTGCTTTCGGAGTTTCGGCGGTGCCTACTCTTGTAGTTTTTGAAGAGGGCAGACCCTTAAACCGTGCCACAGGACTTATTAAAAAAAGTGAGCTTTACACCCTTTTGGGTGCAGAAGTGATAGTATAGTAAAAAGGCTCCGCTTGTGGAGCCTTTTTTGAGGTAATATTAACGGTGAATGGTTTATAGTAGAGACGATTATCAATCGCCCGTTCAATTTCGTATTACATCAAAGGTTAGCGGGCGAATAATATTCGCCCCTACAGCAGTTAGCTAACCCGTGCAATACAAATTCGTATCCCAGGCAGGAATATAGGGGTGGTGGCGAAGGCTTATTTTATATTCGGGATTTATGATGTGAATCTGCAATATAAGCTCAAAAATATCGGCACTTCTGTGGTATGCACTTATGCAGAGTTTCGGCTTCTGTTCCTTTAGAATACGGCTCATTCCCTCTAAGGCTTCTTTCTCAGCACCTTCAACGTCTGCTTTGATGTAGGTAAGCTTTTTGCCCTCTAAAATGCTGTCCAGAGCCACCGCCTCAATCTCATACCCTTCTTCACTTAAAGCACTTTGTCTGCCTCCGCCTCCCGAAAAATTAAGGGTGGTGTTTTCACTCCACAAAGCATAGGGGAAAAGACTGAGGTTTTTCATATCTTTTGTGTTTTCTTTAAGCTTTATAAAGGTTTTTTTGTCAGGCTCAAAGGCATAGGCCTTTTCGAATCCTCTGCAAAGGTCAATAAGCTCTTCCAAAGTGTCGCCACGATATGCTCCAAGGTCGGCATAATGCTCTTTGTCGGAAAGTTTCAGAAGCTGGCAGAGAGCTTCTTCTCTGGTGGTTTCGGTTCTTAAAAGGTAATGAAGCTCACCTGTAAACTCAAAAGTGAGAATGTTTTCGAAAACCTCTTTAGATTTTTCGTCTGCAAGTAAAGAGTAGGCATAGTCGATTTTCTCACAATTGCCTATAATAAAATCCCTGTCTACAAAGTCTTTGCCGAAAACAGGTACCACGGGCACCAAGGGGTTAAGAGCCTTTATGTTTTCCATAACCTCAGGAATACTTGAAGCGAACGAAAGGCAGAAAAGGGGATTTTCAAATTTTTCCTTAGCGTCACTTATGCTAATAACCTCAAAGCCTCGGAAGATGCGTTTGCGTACAAAGCCGTCGCTGGCACAAACTGCACTTGCTTTTATATTTAAGCTTTCAAAAATATCAAGGATAGTATCGGCACCGTTGCCTGTGCCGTATAGGATTATGGGGCGGTTTTCGTGTTTCAGTTTTTCCCATACTGAGGTGTGCTTTAAAATTCGTTCTGTAATATTCATATCATTAAGGATTGCAGGATTTACAAGGGGTGTAACCCTTTAAAACTGCGTCGTCTCTTTTTACAAAATTGATTTTGTTTTTTTCGCTCATATCTTTAAGGGATTCGCAATCATTTGAGTGAAAAATCTTGCTGTTAAGGTTGCCTGTGTAGCTGTATTCGGAGCTCTCTTTGGCAGTTAAAGTGCTTAAAACTTCGTCTTTGCTCATAATAGTAATGGCTTTGCCGTCAGAATTTGCAATGATAGAGGAAAGTTGGTCGGTGCGGTAAACTTCAATTTCACGCTTATTAAGGGTGCTGAGGGTTTCGCGATGGGGATGACCGTAATCGTTGTTTTTACCGCAGGAAATAACCGAGACCATAGGGTTAACGGTGTTTATAAACTCCGCACATGAACTTGTTGAGCTTCCGTGATGACCGCATTTAAGCACGTCTGCACTTAAGTTGTATCCGCTATTCAATAATTCTTTCTCAACTTCGGTTTCGGCGTCACCCATAAATAGGAAAGATGTATTTCCGTATTCAAGCTTAAGCACAATGGAGTTGTTGTTAAGATTTCCGTAATCAGCGTAAGCCTCGGGAGAAAGAACCGTTAAAGTAGCATCTCCTAAGGTCAGGGTGTCCATAGGCTCAGGATTAAAGTAAGAGACTCCGGTTTCGTCGCAGGTATCGAGAACATAGTTCATAGAGTCTGAGTCGTTTTCGCACAGAGGATACACAAGGGTTTCAACGTCAAATCGGTATATAACCTGGCTCATACCACCTATATGGTCTGAATGAGGATGAGTAGCCACGCAGTATTTAAGACTTTCTATACCTCTTTGTGAAATGTAAGAGGTTACTTTGTCTTTTTCAGAGTACAGCCCTGCATCAATAAGCATTGCTTCGCCGCCGCATTCAACCAAAGTGGCATCACCCTGACCTACGTCTATAAAAGACACAGTAAGCCCATCGTATTTTTTCGTTAAATAATCTGTTAAAAAAACAGGAACATCGCATCCATTTATTATAAATAGTATCAAGATAAAAAACGCCAACAGTAGAAATTGAAACTTATTTTTCAAAATTACACCTGATTTCTGGAAAAAATTGGATATAATTCAGTTATAATTTAACATTTTATATTATATTGAGATAAAAAAGGGATATAAAAATATTTTAACGATAAATTAAGGGTATACAAAATTTATCTTATTAGGTACAATGTAAAATAAGGATATTGAAATTAATGTAATAAGGAGGTAGTGCTATGCCTAAAAATTACCGCTATAAGTACGAAATTATATCTGCGGATGATAATTTGCCGGGTAAGGTAGTTCTTTTTGACAAGCCCGGACAGGAGTGCTACACCAATAAGCATTGGCACAAAAATATTGAAATTATTTACATAATCAAAGGTAACTTCTGGGTTATGATAAACGGCGTGGACAATGACCTTACCGATGGTGATTTTATTGTTATTAATAACGACGATATTCACCAGACCTGCGGTAAGCTTCCGCAAGAGAACGTAAAGTACCTTTGCGTTCAGTTTTCCTACAATTTCATTAAGGCATACTTTGATGATTTTGAGTCCTATAATTTCAACGTAAACAAGAGTGCCGCCGCCAAGGCTGAGATTACCAAGCTTTTAAAGGAAATTGTGGAGGAAACTCAGGACCAGACGGAGTTTTCTGACCTTAAAATTTCAACCTCAATGTCTCAGATACTTGTGCATCTTTTCGTTTCCTGCAAGGAAGAAAGAACCCGTACCCAGATAACCCCTGAGCACGAAGAGCTTGAATACGCCAAAAAAGCAATCGATTTTATTAAGCTTAATTACAAGGAACGCATTACTTTAGGCGAAATTGCGTCTCACGTTGGTCTTACTCCCACATATTTCTCTCGTTATTTCAAGCAAAATACCCGCAAAACCTTTAAGCAGTACTTAAACCTTGTAAGGCTTGAAAATGCTTTAAGGGATATTCAGACCTCAGGTATTTCAGAAACAAGGGCAGCTTTAGAGAATGGCTTTCCCAGCGTTAAGGCATTTATTGCCGCTTTTAAGAGTGTTTATAATTGCACTTTAAGCGAGTACATAAAGCAGTATCACGACGTACCCTCAATTTCTGAAATCCGCAGAATATGACAAACAAAACCAGTTGCTCCCCTGCAAAGGGGAGCGTTTTATTTGAGTGAAAAGTTAATAGTAAAGATTGAATAGTTTAGGTAGCACCTGTGGTGGGAATATAATTTGTTATTTGCCCGCCGTTGATGAAAGTTTTCGTTTATAGGAGTATTTTCAAAGGCGGAATTGCCCTCAGGTGGCTAATCTGTCGAGATATCCTGAAAGGAACTTTATGTCACGCTCAATGGCGTCTTTGCTGTTGCCCCAGTCGGCACCGCGGTTTTGATAATCAAACATACGGCAAAAATGGGTGGTGTCGGACTTAAGAATGTCAAGGTAGTTCCTTGTAAGATTCAGCGTATCTTTATGAAAATCAGTAAGGTGTTTTGAGGGCATTTTTGCATTTGCGTATTTCATTACCTCGGTGTAGTGCCTGAGGCAAATGAAGTCCTGACTTTTGTAAAGCTTTTTAAACTCCTCCGAGTTTGCCCATTCAACGAATACCGTCTGCAGAAAATGCTGGATGTCAAACTGGATTCGGTCGCAGATATAGCAACTATCGGTAATTTCTTCTATCTTGTGTAAAGCCTTTTTGTCGGGCTTGCCTGCTTTTTTTGGCAGTATTTCCTTGTCGATAAAGTCAAGGTGAGTTTCTAAAATAAGAGCCACAGGAAGGCGTTTGCCTACTTCAACTATTTTTTCAAAATGCCTTGGGCAAAAGCCCTTTTTATTTGTGGCAACTCTGGTCTCGGGGTCCATCATGGCCGAGCCTGTAATAAAGGTGGCGTACTGATTTTCAAGCATCTCGTACATACGGCAGAAAGGACAGCCATCGTGAAGATTAAAAATATCGTTAATAGGTATGGTGCATATAGTTTCTTTCATAACACTTCTCCTAAGGATAATTTTAGATATAGTATAGCATACTTTGTTTTGTAAAGTAAAGGCGGGAATAAAAATGAATTATAAAGTTTTAGAAGACAGAATAGAGGTTTACGGACTTTCGGATTTCGAGCTTAAAGATACCTTGACGTGCGGTCAGTGCTTTCGCTTTAAAGAGAATGCCGACGGCTCGTTTTTAGGAGTAGCCTTTGGCAGGGTTATTGTGTTAAGCAAAACAGATGATACCTTTATTCTATATACAAGTGAAGAGGATTTTTTAAATATCTGGAAAAGCTACTTTGATTTAGAGCTTGATTACGGCAAGATTAAAGAGGATTTAAGCAAGCTTCATCCTACCTTAAAAGAAGCTGCAAAATTTGCCCCGGGAATTCGTATTTTAAAGCAGGAGCCCTTTGAAGCTCTGATTTCATTTATTATTTCCCAGAATAACAACATTAAAAGGATTTCAGGCATTGTGGAAAGGCTTTGTGAGCTTTGCGGTGAAGAAATAGAAAAGGGCGTATATGCTTTCCCCACTGCTGAGGCTTTAGGTAGGCTTACTGTTGAGGATTTAGCACCCATAAGGGCAGGCTTCAGGGCAAAGTATATTGCTGATGCCGTGAAAAAGGTATTAAACGGCGAGGTTGATTTAATGACTATGGATTCTCTCAGCTATGACGAAGCCAAAGCTGAGCTTATGAAAATAAAGGGCGTTGGAAGTAAGGTAGCAGACTGCGTGCTTTTATATGGTTTTCATAAGCTTAGCGGATTTCCTATGGACGTATGGATGAAGCGTGCTATGGCGGTTTTATTCCCGGATTTTACGGGTTCAGACTTTGGCGAGTTTGCAGGAATTGCACAGCAGTATATTTTTCACTACGCAAGACTCCACCCCGAACTCTTCGAAAACTGACAGAATACTGTAAAAAATAACGAAAAATGAATAATTTTAAAACCAATTATGCAAAAGGTGTTAATGTTTTTTATTATTTAGAAATAAAACTTGATTTTATGCAGTATGTTATGGTAAAATAAGTCATATATATGATTGAGTATATTTTAAGTCCGCTTAGTCACAGCAAGCGGCAGGTATATGAAGATGCTGAAAAAAGAAAAGAAAGTTAAAAAGAAAGGTAGTGATTGCTGTGAATACTTTAACCAACGAATACTCCGTTACTTCTGAAGAGGTGAAAAATCTTTGTGAGAAATGTGTACAGAACTCTCAGATTGACCCCACTCTTTACGGAAAGCACAATGTAATGCGCGGCCTCAGAGACCTTAAGGGTAAGGGTGTACTTACAGGACTTACTGATGTATCTGAAATCAGGCAGAACAAAATTGTTGACGGCGAGGCTGTGCCCACAGACGGCAAGCTTTTTTACAGAGGCTATAATATCAACGACCTTATTGAGGGCTTTGCTTCTGACAACCGCTTCGGCTTTGAAGAAACAATTTATCTTCTTTTGTTCGGCGAGCTTCCCAATAAAGAGCAAATGGAAGACTTCAAAAAGCTTCTTGCAAGCTACAGAACTCTTCCTAAAAACTTTGTACGCGACGTTGTTATGAAAGCTCCCAGTGCTGATATGATGAACACTTTGGCTCGAAGCGTGCTCACACTTTTCTGTTACGATTCAAACGCTAACGATATTACTCTTGAGAACGTTCTTCGTCAGTGCTTACAGCTTATTTCAATTTTCCCCCTGCTTTCGGTTTACGGTTATCACGCATATAATCATTATGCACAGGGCAAGAGCCTTTACATCCATAATCCTAAGCTGGAGCTTTCTACAGCTGAAAACATCTTAAGAATGCTCAGACCCAATAAGGAATACACAGCCTTAGAGGCTAAGGTGCTTGATATCGCTCTTGTTCTTCATGCAGAGCACGGCGGCGGTAACAACTCTACCTTTACCACAAGGGTTGTAACCTCCTCCGGAACTGATACTTACTCTGCTATTGCTGCGGCTCTTTCTTCCCTTAAGGGTCCTAAGCACGGCGGTGCCAATGCTAAGGTTGTAGGTATGTTTAACGAGCTTAAGGCTACGGTTAAAAACTGGGAAGATGAGGAAGAAATTAAGGATTACCTCAGAAAGCTTTTACATAAAGAAGCCTACGACAAGGCAGGCCTTATCTATGGTATGGGTCATGCGGTTTATTCAATCTCTGACCCCAGAGCAAAGGTGCTTAAGCGTTATGTTGAGCGTTTGGCAATTGAGTCTGACTCAATGAAGGAGTTTAACCTTTACGCAAAGGTTGAGGAGTTGGCTCCCGTGATTATTGCCGAGGAAAAGAAGATTTACAAGGGCGTTTCTGCCAACGTTGACTTCTACAGCGGTTTCCTTTACAGTATGCTGGGACTTCCCACTGAGCTTTACACACCTCTTTTCGCTATTGCAAGAATCGCCGGTTGGTCTGCTCACAGAATGGAAGAGCTTATTAATGCAGGCAAGATTATCCGTCCTGCATATATGAGTGTTTGCGTTGAGAAGGACTACGTAAAATTAGAGGACAGAAAATAAAAAATAAGGAATAAAAAAGTAATTCTTAACCTGTGAGGGTGCGATGAATACTTTTTTTACCACGCTTAACAGCTATCTTTGGGGTTTCCCGATGATAGCTTTTTTGCTTTTTACACATTTGTTTTTTACTTTTAAAACAGGTTTCGTTCAGAAAAAACTTTTTACGGGTATTAAACTTTCATTTGAAGGTAGCGGTGAATGCGGCAAAAACATAAGCCCCTTCCAGACTCTTTGTACCACTCTTGCTTCAACCTTAGGCACAGGCAATATTATCGGCATAGGTGCCGCTATTTCTTTAGGCGGTGCAGGCTCTCTTTTCTGGTGCCTTGTAACAGGATTTTTAGGAATTGCTACTATGTATTCGGAGTCGTTGCTTTCCTTAAAATACAGGGTAAAAAACAAAGACGGGCATTTTGTAGGTGGCCCTATGTATTATATGAGCCGAGGAATGAGCTCAAAGTGGCTGGGCGTTTTCTATGCCGTTGCGGCGTCATTAGGCGGACTTATTACAGGAGCAATGCTGCAGGGAAATGCAGTTTCTACTGCTGTACATGGTTTTTTTAGAATAGAAAAGCCAGAATCAGCCATAGAGCTTAACTTTGTTACAGTTACCGTCGGAGTTATAGCGGCCGTGCTAACGGCTTTGGTAATTATGGGCGGAGTAAAGTCGGTAGGTAGCGTGTGTCAGGTGTTGGTGCCTTTTATGGCAATTGCCTATATGCTTGCCTGTGTGGGAATAATAATTGTTAACAGGGCGTATTTAGGTGAGGCTTTAAGCCTTATAATAACATCTGCTTTTTCAAAAAAAGCAGCATTCGGCGGTTTTGTTGGTTCTACAGTCATGACAGCTTGCCGCTTCGGTATGGCAAGGGGGCTTTTCTCTAACGAGGCGGGTGTAGGTACAACCTCGGTTGTGTCGGCTGCGGCAGAGGGGGATAACCACAAAAACCTTTCTTATATTGCAATGACTGCGGCTTTTTGGGATACAGCCGTGGTCTGTATGATGACAGGGTTAGCCATAGTGTCGGCAATGCTGGCAAATCCCGCCGAAGCTTTGAAAACCGACGGCGACCTGCTGGCAAACCTCGCCTTTGACACCTTGCCATATGTGGGCAGACCTGTGCTTTTCTTCGGGCTTATTACATTTGCTTTTTCCACGATAATCGGCTGGTCGTATATAGGAGAAAGGTGTATTGAATTTGTGCTGGGGTTTAGGGGGGTTAAGCTTTACCGTGTGCTTTGGGTAGCGGCGGTTTTGGTGGCTGCCTCTGTAAATTCCGAACTTGTGTGGAGCATAGCCGATACGGTGAATGTGCTTTTGGTGGTGCCGAATACCGCCGCACTTTTTGTGCTAAAAAAAGAAATAGAATAAGCAAATCCCCGTCGAGAAAATCGACGGGGATTTTAAGTAACATATATTGTGAAGAAGTAATAAGTGAGGGACACTGCGCTCCGATTTAATAGTGTTACAATCGCAAGCGTGCCACATAACCTAATAATTCACCAAACTCGAATTATTTATTAAGGTGTACGTCAAGCTGGGGATAGGGAATTTCAATACCGTTCTTGTCGAAGGCTTCTTTCACTTTTTCGATAGTGTCAAAGTTAACATCCCAGTAATCTTCGTTGTTGCACCAGATGCGTACTGTATAAGTAAGTGCACTGTCTGAGTGTTCAGAAAGTCTTATAAAGGGGGCAGGGTCAGAAAGAGCCTTGGGGTGGCTTTCGGCAACCTCGGTAAGAATTTTCTTAACGGTTTCAATATCAGCAGTATAAGCTGTGGTAAACTTTAGGTCAACCCTTCTGGTTTTTTCTGCAGAGTAGTTCTCAATAACTGAGTTTGTAAGCGAGCCGTTAGGAATAGTAATACGTTTGTTGTCAGGGGTTAAAAGCACTGTATATACTACGGTGATTTCTTCAACTGTGCCGCTTTCACCGCTTGCCTCAATGTAGTCGCCGACTTTAAAAGGCTTGAAGAGAAGAATCATAATTCCGCCTGCAAAGTTAGAAAGTGAGCCCTGTAAAGCAAGACCTATGGCAACACCGCAGGAAGCGAGAATTGTTATGAAAGAGGTTGCAGGTATGCCCATTATCATAGCCACAGTAATTACAAGAACTATGTAAAGTGCAATTTTTGAAAAACTTCCTAAGAAAGAACGAAGGCTTGTGTCAAGCTTATCAAGCTTAGGGGATTTTTTGATCCATTTTGTAAGAGCACCAATGAGTTTGATGCCTACAATAAGAACGATAATAGCTGCCAACAGCTTAATACCCCAGGTTGAGCCAAGCTCTACAAGCTTGGTCCAAAGTGCGTTCCAGTCCATAAATACATCTCCTTATATATTTTATAAATATTATAAATCCAAAAGGATATAAATTCAATAGCCAAAAACTACTTTTTCCAGTTCGTTTAGAATTATATCAAGGTTTTGGTCGGAATACTCTATTTCTGAGGAAAAAAGTCTCATTATTTCAAGCTGGTCTTGCGTGGAAAAATCACATTTCTGAGAAAAAACTACGGCTCCCATAGCGTAAATAAGCTCAAAGGAAAGTACGGAAAAAATTGTGTAAAGCATAAAATCCTCATAGAACTCTGCCTTTGAAGCAT
>JAFTIP010000015.1 GCA_017456845.1 Ruminococcus sp. | reverse complement strand
GATACTATTGCTAATTTTATGTATACTCCTGTTTGCGAGGGTGCTAAGCCTTGGCTTTTAGAGGAAAAGAGAAAGTTTTTGTGTCCTGTTCCCGGTTATGACAGACATTTTGGTATTACAGAATATTTCGGTTTCGAAATGATTCCTGTTCCTATGACAGAGTCAGGTCCTGATATGGATATGGTTGAGTCTTTGGTAGAAGCTGACGACACAATCAAGGGTATCTGGTGCGTTCCCAAGTATTCCAATCCTCAGGGCTATACTTATTCTGACGAAACAGTTAAGCGTTTTGCCGCTTTAAAGCCCAAGGCAAAGGACTTTAGAATTATCTGGGATGACGCTTATTGTGTTCACGATATTGCTGATGAAGGTGATACTCTCATAAGCCTTATGGATGAATGCCGCAAAACAGGTAATACCGAGCTTCCCATTATCTTCTGCTCAACTTCTAAAATTACTTTTCCGGGCTCAGGTGTAGCTGCAATGGCAGCCGGTGAGAAGACTATGGAGGTTATTCATCGCAGATACCAGAGCCAGACTATCGGCTTTGATAAAATCAATATGCTTCGTCATATGTTGTTCTTCAAGGATTTAGACGGCGTTAAATCCCATATGCTCAAGCATAAGGAAATCCTCAAGCCTCGTTTTGAAATGGTGCTTAAAAAACTTGATGCAAAGCTTGCGGATAAAGGCTTTGCAAAATGGTGCAAGCCCAATGGCGGTTACTTTGTAAGTATCGACGTTATGGAGGGCACTGCATCCAAGGTTGTAAGAATGTGCAAAAATGCAGGTCTTGTGCTTACTTCTGCCGGTGCTACTTATCCTTACGGCAAAGACCCTAAAGACTCTAACATCCGTATTGCTCCTACATTTCCTCCTGCTTCTGAGCTTGAAGTAGCTATGGATGTGTTCTGTGTATGTGCACGTCTTGCGGCAGTTGAGGAGCTTTTAGCCAAGGCTCAGTAAGTTATTATCTGAAAATTGACTGAAAAACCTTTATAATTCTATCTTTTAATTGACTTTTTATTAAAATATACTTATAATAACTCTGTTATGTCTCTGTATGTAACAGAGTTATTTTTGTACGGAGGTACAGTAAAATGAAAAGGATTGCAAAACCTGTGTCCTTTGTCATCGCTATTCTTATACTTGCTTTTTCATTTTTGTCACTTTTTGGCATCAGCTACTATGTAGGTGACAACAAGCAAACGGTTATCAAGGGTTTCGGTGATATTGACTGGGGTATAGACACTACTGGCGGCACCAGAATTCTGCTTGAGAGTGCTACTGACGACGAAATGACAGCCGATGAACTTAAGGCTAATACTAAGGTTATAAGAAATCGTCTGGCAAACTACGGGCTTAACGACTACGAGGTATATTTCCTTGATGAAACTGACGAAATAGTTTTGGTTGTTCCCAGAACCATCGATTCTGATTATTCGTCAAAAGGCTTTGCAAAGCTTATTGCCAGCAAGGGCTATGTAACGGTCCGTCCTTCTGACGAATATAAGGAAATGATAATAGACGAGGCTAACTCAGGTGCTTTTGTAACACCTGCAGGAGAAACAGGAAAGACCGTGTTGCTTGACAGCAATACTATTTCTAATGCTTCATACTTTGATTATTCTCCTGAAGGCGAGGGGAAATATTACTACGTTAATATTTCCTTCAATCAGCAGGGTGCAGATGCACTTTATACACTTACAAATTCTATGTCAGGTCAGTATTACAACCAGGTTATCTCCGTATGGCTTGATGACCTTATGATTGCTAATCCCACCGTTTCTGAAGAAATGATTGACGGTCAGCTTTCTGTTTCGGGTGTGGCTATGACTGAGTCTAAGGCAAAGCTTTATTCCTCAATTATTGCAGCAGGGGTACTTCCTTATGATATGACGGTTGCTTCCGTTGAGTACGTTGACCCTGTGGCAGGTTTCTCAGTTTCTGATATTTTCCTTATTGTAGGTATCGCCGCAACCTTACTTATTACCGTACTTATGATTTTGCGTTACCGTGTATTCGGTGGTATTGCTCTTGTTTCGGTTATTGGTCAGGTGGCAGTTCTTGTAGCTATAATTTCAGGATTCTGTATTCCGGGAAGAACCTTCCTTATGGATATTTCAGGTGCCTGTGCATTGGCACTTTGCGTAGTACTTTCCGTAATTTCAGTTTCACTTATGGCTCATACCCTTAAGGAAAATCTTGATAAAGGTATGACTGTACGCTCAGCTGCAGAAGAAGCTATTAAGTCCAGCCGCAAGAATATCTTTGATATTAACGTTGTGCTTATTATCGTTGCTCTTATGGGTATGCTTATGTTTGGTTCTGCAGGTCTGACAACCGCAATTTTCGGCGGTTTAGCTGTAAGCAGTATTTATAACTTCTGCTTTGTTCTTTTATTTGGTGCAGTTGTTAACTTCTTTATGGGTTATCTTTTCCCTGAACTTATGCTCAGAAGTCTTATAGGTTTCAAGGCTTTAAATAAACCCTCTTGTTACGGAGGTAAGAATAATGACTAAATCTTTTGATTTTGCTAAGCTTTTTAAGCTTGTAGCTTTAGCCGCTGTGGCCATTGTGGTAATTGGTGTGCTGTTACTTTTAATTTTAGGCGGAGATACTTTTTTAGCATACCGCGACGGTAACTTAGGCTTTGTTTTTTATCTTAAGGCTTTCATCACAGTTTTGTTAGCTTGCGGACTTATTACCCTATATTTTGGCGTAAGATTTCGCAAAAAGCACGGGCTTAAGGCCGGGCTTATTACATCCCTTTCAGCCTGTGTTTCTGCACTTACATCCTTTTTTATCTGTGTTATTTTCAGAGCACCTCTTTGCGGTTATGCATTTTCTGTAATTTTGCTTGCAATATGCATTTCACTTATGTGTTCTGTTGTTCATTTCGATTTTCTCAACAGTTCATCGCGTAAAAAGAGCAAAGATACTGAGGAGCAAAGTGCCTCAGCAAGAGGCTTCAGAAGACTTCTTCTTTTCCTTTTTGTTATTCTTGTAATTCTTTTTGTTGCTTTTATTGCAGCTCTTCTTCTGGATGCTACACTTTTAACTTTCTATTGCTTTCCTGCCTGTGTAACTGTGATTTTTTCATCAGTATTTACTTTTTCTGCCTGCGGAAAGCTTTTTAAAAATTAACTTATAATTAGTCGGGCGGTAATTCCGCCCGATTTCTGATTAGAGGTGACATTTGTGTCGTTATTAAACGTATGTGACCTTACTCTTGGCTATGAGGGTAAGATTATTGTTAATAAGTTAAGATTTACCGTTAACTCAGGTGACTTTTTAAGTATAATAGGGGAGAACGGTACCGGTAAAACTACTCTTGTTAAAGGTTTGCTGGGGCTTATAAATAAATATTCCGGAAACATAGAATTTTCAGAAGGTATAACCCAGAGCCACATAGGCTATTTGGGTCAGAAAAATCTTATTGCAAGAGATTTTCCTGCCTCTGTTTATGAGATAGTAATGTCCGGTTTTCTTAACTCTAAACGCTTTGGGCTTTTTTACACCAAAAGTCAAAAGGAAGAGGCCAACCGTTTAATGGAAAGAGTAGGTATAGCAAAGCTTAAGAACGCTGTGTTTTCTGAGCTTTCAGGAGGACAACAGCAAAGGGTGCTTTTGTGCCGTGCTCTTTGTGCGGCGAAAAAGCTTATTCTGCTTGACGAGCCTACCACCGGACTTGACCCTATTGCTTCCGCTGATTTTTACGGCTTGCTTTCTGAACTCAACAAAGAAGGCGTTACAGTTATTATGGTTTCTCACGATGTTACAGGTGCCATACGAATGAGCTCTCATATTCTTTATCTGGGTAAGGATGCAAGCTTTTTCGGCACTACTCACCAGTATTTGCACTCCAATATCGGTAAAAGTATAATGGTTGAGGGTTGTCCCTGCGATAGTTGCGCACATAAGCAAAAGGAGGTGCTCTGATATGGATATATTCAGCTACTCCTTTATGGTCAATGCCTTGATTGTTGGGGTGCTTATAGCAATTTGCTGTGCACTTTTAGGCGTTGTGTTGGTTCTCAAACGCTACTCAATGATTGGCGACGGACTTTCTCACGTTGGTTTCGGTGCTCTTTCCGTAGCGGCTGTGCTTAATCTTTCTGCACCTCTTTACATTGCGCTTCCTGTTGTTATTCTTGCGGCTTATTTTCTGTTGAGAATAACAGAAAAAGGAAAGGTAAATGCTGATGCCGCCATAGCACTTATATCCAGCTCTGCTCTTGCTATAGGTGTGTTTGTTGCAAGCATAAACGGCACTAATATAGACTTACAGCAGTATATGTTCGGCAGTATACTTGCGGTAAGTAAAGGGGATATAATTATAAGCGCAGTGCTTACTTTTTGTGTTCTTGTGATTTTTGTGCTTTTCTACAATAAAATTTTTGCTGTAACCTTTGACGAAAACTTTGCACGCGCTACAGGAATACGTACCTCGGTTTATAATATTACGGTTTCAGTGCTTACCGCTATAACCATAGTGGTAGGCATGCGTATGCTTGGTACACTGCTAATTTCTGCATTGGTAATTTTTCCGGCGCTTACATCAATGCGGATTTGCAAACGTTTTAAAAGTGTTGTAATTTCTTCTGTTATTGTGTCTGTGGCTTGCGTAATAGCAGGACTTTTCACATCTTACTATTTTGAGAACGTTCCTGTTGGTGCTACAATTGTTATATACAATTTAGGTGTATTTTTACTGTATACTGCAGTTTCTCTTTTGATTAAAGTTACAAAGAAAAAGTAATTATAAAATATTATGCAAATAAGGCAGCTCGCTTTCTTTTAGGGAAGTGAGCTGTATTTTTATTTCTTCAACATGTGTTTTTACTGCAGAGCTGTCTTGATTTTCTGTGCAAACAGGCAAAGCAGACATATGCAGGGTAATCTCGTCTATATAATCGTGATATAGGTATTTATCAAGGCGTCTGGTGGTTTTTATCCAGTTTTTAAGCAAATCATCAGTCATTTCGTTTGCTTTGTCAAAATCCCCCCGCTCAGAGAGGTTTTTTATGGTGTCAAGGTCTGCTGTGTATTGAATAACGCTGTTGCTAACTGTGTAAAACTCGCATCCGCAAATTATGCCTGCAATCAAAAGCATCAGTACCGCAATAGTAATTCTGTTCATTATTTCACCTTCTTTATGATGCTATATTCCTTAAGTCGGTTTGCCGTCATTATCATAACATCATCTTTTGTAAGTCCTTCACCCTTAAGAATATCTGTAATCCACTTTTTGTCTACGTTGCAAAGTTTCATAGAATTTTTAAGGAATTCGCCGTCGCTAATTACAACCGCCTCTATTCCTGTGTCCTGTACTGCAACCTGTAGCTGTTCACAGTTTGGCGAGCGTTTTTCAGGCTTTAATTGAACACTAAGCTTACCGTTTGGCTCAATAATACAAAACTGTACGTCATTAACGTTATATACTCCCAACTGCCTAAGCTGAACACATAAATCTTCTGTAGTCATCCTAAGGCTTCTTAGCGTATTCTGGCAAAGGTTGCCGTCGTTAATAAGCACCTCTGGCTTACCGCATACAAGGTTTCGTATTTTAGAGGATTTCATCATAATTATGCTTATTATTATTTCGGCACTTATGAGGATAAGTATAGGTATAACGCCCGTAAGTAAGGGTTGGGCGGTGTTTTGCATAGGTATAGATGCTATATCCGCAATAATAAGAGTGATAACAAGCTCTGTTGTCTGCATTTCGCTTAACTGTCTTTTGCCCATAATTCTTACTGCCATAATTACGAATAGATATAATAGCACGGTTCTGATTATCAATATTAACATAAAATCACCTGATGTAAGGATTTGACTTAAAAAGCAAATTATGCATAGCTCTTGCTTTGCTGTAAAAAACTTGCAAATTTTGCATAAAATATGCATAATATTTTCGAAAAACTCTTTCTTTTTTTGCGTTTTTAGGTTATAATACAATGGAGCATATATATGTAAAAGGATACATATTTTTTCAAAAGAATTTTTACGTATTTTATTATTAAATGTGAGGTGCGTTATGAATACAGATTTTTCAGTAACATTGGCTAAAATTATGAAGGAAACAGGACTTAAGGAGTTTTATATGCCGGCAGACCCCAATGAGCTTATGGTTTCTTCAATGGAAATCAACCGCCCGGGTCTTGAACTTACCGGTTATATGGACTACTTTGATAAAGATCGTATCATTGTTTTCGGCAATACCGAGTACTCTTATCTTGAGCAGTTTGCTACGGAAAAGCAGTACGAGATTTTATCACGTATGTTTTGCCAGAAACCCCCTGCAATTATCATCGCAAGAAACCATAAGCCTACAGAAGCTATTATAAAGGCAACCAAGGAGTACGAGGTTCCCATTCTTATTTCTCCGGATGCTACGTCTTCTATGTCAGCATCGCTCATTACTTTCCTTAATGCCGAGCTTGCTCCGCGTATTACACGCCACGGTGTTCTGGTTGAGGTTTACGGCGAAGGTATTCTTTTAATCGGCGACAGCGGTGTAGGTAAATCAGAAACTGCTATTGAACTTATTAAGCGCGGCCATCGTCTGATTGCTGATGACGCCGTTGAAATCCGCCGCGTTTCAAATCGTACTTTAGTTGGTACATCTCCTGAAAATATCCGTCATTTTATTGAGCTTCGCGGTATAGGTATTATTAATGCCCGTCGTATTTTCGGTATGGGTGCTGTTAAGCTAACCGAAAAAATTGATATGGTTATCAATATGGAACAGTGGAACACCGAAAAGGTTTACGACCGAATCGGTATGGATAACCAGTATACCGAGATTATGGGTATACAGGTGCCTATTATGACAATTCCTGTTAAACCGGGTCGTAACCTTGCAATTATTATCGAGGTTCCCGCTATGAATAACCGACAGAAGAAGATGGGCTACAATGCAGCTCAGGAGCTTTTACAGAGCCTCGGTATGGAAATCGGCGAAGAAGATATCCAGAGCCATAAGGTAGATACAGGCTGGGGTGAAGAATGAAAATAGTTGCAGATTTACACACCCACACAATAATGTCGGTTCACGCTTACTGCACAGCTCTTGAAATGATAACCGAGGCTAACCGTATTGGCCTTTATGGTATGGCAATTACCGACCATGGCGAGTCTATGCAGAATTTTCCTCATTTCTATTATTTTATGAATCTTCATGCAATTCCCAGAGTATTTAACGATGTAAGAGTTTTAAAAGGGGTAGAGGCAAATATCTCAGATTTTGAGGGTCATCTTGATGTTCCCGAAGAAGCTCTGAGAAATCTTGATTTCTGCATTGCTTCGATGCATATGCCTACGCTTCACGGTGAGCCTACAGTTGAAAAGTGCACAGAGGCTTATCTTAAAATGGCAGAAAATCCTTATATCAATATGATTGCTCACTCAGGCTCTCCTTACTACAAATATGATTACGAAAAGGTTATTAAGGAATTTGCGAAGGCCGGAAAGCTTATTGAGATTAACAACTCCTCAATCAAGCATAAAGCTGATTTTGTGCCTAATTGTGTTGAGATTGCAAAGCTTTGCAAAAAGCACAAGTGCCGTGTGTCTGTTGATACAGATGCTCATTTTATAACTCAGCTTGGCAGGGCAGATGAAGCACTGAAGATGCTTTCTGATATTGACTTTCCTGAGTCATTGATTGTAAATGCAAGCGTTGAAAACTTTAATGCTTATCTTAAAGAAAACAATATTCCTCTTTCTTAAGGAGATTATATGTATAATCAATTTTCCAAAGAATTAGATCATTTAAACATAGATTACAGCCGGGATGTTCCTATGAAAGAGCATACATCTTTCAAAATCGGCGGCAATGCTGAGTTTTTCATAACCGCAAAGACCACTGATGAACTTAAAGCGGTAATCTCACTTTGCAGAGAAAACAACATTCCTTATATGCTTATAGGTAACGGTTCAAACCTGCTTATAAGTGACGAGGGGATTAAAGGTGCGGTTATCCGCCTCGAAGGTGACTTCAAAAATATTATAGTAAACGGTGACGAAATTGTAGCAGGTGCAGGTGCATCTCTTACCAAGCTTTGCTTAGATGCCTACAAAGCTTCTCTTACTGGCCTTGAATTCGGCTATGGTATTCCCGGCTCTGTAGGCGGTGCAGCTTATATGAATGCAGGTGCCTACGGCGGCGAAATGAAGGATGTTATAGTTTCTTGCACACACCTTGACAAAGACCTGAATATCGGCACCTTTGCTCTTGATGAGCTCGACCTTTCTTATCGCCATAGTGCCTATATGAAGGATGAATATATCATTCTTTCCGTAAATCTTAAGCTAAAGAAAGGCGACAGCACATCAATCAAAGCTCGCATGGATGAGCTTATGCAGAAGCGTATGGATAAGCAGCCTCTTGAATACCCCAGTGCAGGCTCAGTTTTTAAACGTCCTGAGGGAGCTTTTGCCGCTGCGTTGATTGAAGAGTGCGGCTTAAAGGGCAGAGCTGTGGGCGGTGCCGTGGTGAGTGAAAAGCATTCGGGCTTTATCGTTAATAAAGGCGGTGCTACCTGTAAGGATGTACTTGACCTTGTTAAAATAGTTCAGGATGAAGTCAAAGAGAAAACAGGCTTTGAGCTTCATCGTGAAATAATTCATATATAAAAGGAGGCGGCAAAATGGAGTTTATTATTATTACAGGCCTTTCTGGTGCCGGTAAGTCAAATGCCCTTCATGCACTTGAAGATATAGGCTACTATTGCGTGGATAATATTCCGCCAATGCTGCTTTCTACGCTATACACTCTATGCGAAACCTCTAACGACAGCCGTATGCAAAAGGTTGCCGTTGTGGTTGATATCCGCGGAGGCGAGGTTTTTGACAGCCTTTTTGACCAGCTCAAAACCTTCGACGAAGAGAGCAAACGCTATAAAATTCTTTTTCTTGATGCAAAAAGCGATATATTACTTATTCGTTATAAAGAAACTCGTCGAAAGCACCCGCTTGCCGACGGCGTCAGTGTTTCCACAGATGATGCGGTTAAGCTTGAACGTGAGCTTTTAAAGCCTGTTAAGGCACATGCTGACTTTGTGATTGATACCTCATATATGGCTATAAAACAGCTTAAAGAGCGTGTAACAACCCTATTTGCTGAAAATGCAGGCGACAGTCTTATAGTTACCTGTATGTCATTTGGCTTTAAGTATGGTATTCCTCTGGAGGCGGACCTCCTTTTCGATGTGAGGTGCCTGCCAAATCCTTTTTATGTAAAAGAGCTTAAGCACCTTACAGGACTTGATGAAGCTGTAAGAGAATACGTGCTTAAGTTTGACGATACCCAGCAGTATATTGAGCGTCTTTTAAGTCTTCTCGATTTTTCTGTTCCTCTTTACAGGGCAGAGGGAAAAAGTGAGCTTGTTATTGCTGTTGGATGTACAGGCGGTAAGCATCGCTCTGTAACCTTAGCAAGGCTTTTAAACAGCCATTTTATCGAGAACGGGCAAAAGTCCACAATCCATCACAGAGATATTTGGAAAGCGTAAATTTTTGGAGGTAGTGTAATGTCCTTTGCAGGAGAAGTAAAAAAAGAGCTTTCGAAAGCCGACATAAGTAAAAATGCTGTAAAACTTGCAGAGTGTTATGGTATCCTCCTTTATTCACGCCGTTTTACTGAAAACGAAATAAAGCTAAAGACGGAGTCGATGTGTGTTGCCGAGCGATTCTGTGACCATATGGGCAGCCTTTTCGGAGCAATTGTTGAGAAAAAGTCAACCCTAAGAGCTTCTAAAGAGGATATTAACCTTCATAGCATAAAAGTGCTTATTGAGAGTGACTGCAAACGTATATTCAATTTCTTCGGCCATACCTCTGATTCTCCCAACCTTAGGGTTAACAGGGCAAATATTGAGGACGACAGATGTATCGCTGCTTTTTTAAGGGGTGTTTTTCTTTCCTGCGGTTCAGTAAATGACCCTCAGAAAAACTATCATCTTGAGTTTTGTGTTCCTTACAAAAACCTGTGTGCAGACCTTTGCACGATTATGGGCGAAATTACCGAGTGCACCCTCACTCCCAGAACTACACTTCGAAACGGAACCCACATTGTATATATAAAAGACAGCGAGCAGATAACCGACCTGCTTACATATATGGGTGCTCCCTCAAGTGCTATGGATATTATGAGTGCCAAAGCTTATAAGCAAATGCGTAACGTAACCAACCGCCGTATAAATTCCGAGCTTGCCAATATATCACGAACTGCTGAAGCAGGCGCTAAGATTTTAAATGCTATAGATGTAATTGAGGCTGACCGCGGACTAAATTCGCTTTCTGATAATCTCAGAGCGGTTGCAGAGCTTAAAAGAGATAATCCTGAGCTTTCGCTTTCATCTTTAGGTAATCTTTTAGATCCGCCCATAAGCCGCTCAGGAGTTAACCACAGGCTTAATAAGCTTATAGAGCTTGCTGAAGAAATTAAGCGAGAGGCAGGAGTACAAAATGACTAATGATAAATTTAAAAATATGGACTATGAACAGGCGGTAAAAAAGCTTTCTTCTCTTATTTCAGAGCTTGAAAGCGGAAATTTAAGCTTCGACGACACACTCAAGGCATACAAAGAAGCTTTTGAATATTATACCTTTTGCAGTGATTATCTTAAGACAGCTGGAGAAAAGATTAAGGAAATGAATGCCAAAATGTCTCAGATTACACCCTTTTCGGAGGACTAAATATGTTTAAGAATTCAGATAAATATTTAAGCCTTGTAGACAAAACCCTCTTAAAGCTTCTTGAAAGCAAAAGGGAGGAGTACAAGGAATTAACGGAGTCAATGGTTTATTCCGTTTCGGCAGGTGGCAAAAGAGTAAGACCCATGCTTGCCATGGCTTTTGCTTTGCTTTGCGGCGAAGACCCGGAAAAGGCACTTTATCCAGCCTGTGGAGTTGAGTTTGTTCACACATATTCGTTGATTCACGACGATTTGCCTTGTATGGATAACGACGATATGCGTCGAGGCAAGCCTTCCAATCATGTGGTTTTCGGAGAGGATACGGCTTTACTTGCAGGCGATGCTCTTCAAAGCTTGGCTTTTGAGGCTATTCTTTGCGAGGCTTGCACTGATAAAATAGGCTTCGAGGCCGCCACAAAATGTGCCTTAACATTAGCCAAACTTTGCGGAAAAGACGGAATGGTAGGAGGTCAGGTTGTAGACCTTGCTTTGGAAAAGTACGAAGGTAATGTTGAAACCGTTACTCTTATGCATTCCCTTAAAACTGCTGCACTTATCAAGGCAGCTTGCGTTATGGGGTGTATTTCTGCAGGAGCTAATGACGAGCAAATAACTGCCGCCGCAGAATATGCCGAGTGTATAGGTCTGCAGTTTCAGATTGTTGACGATATTCTGGATGTTACCTCAACTACGGATGTTTTGGGCAAGCCTGTTAACTCTGATGTAGAAAATAATAAGTCAAATATGGTATCTCTTTTAGGTATTGATAAATGCCGTGCTCTTGCAAAAGAGCTTACAAATAAGGCGATAGATGCTTTAAAAGCTTTCGATGGCGACACAAAGCCTTTGGAGGAATTTGCTTTAAAGCTTCTTAACAGAAACAAATGAGTGGTTTTTATGGAAAATAAGCAAAATTTTCGGCTTCTTGATAAAATTGAACATCCCAAGGATATTAAAAAACTTACTATTGATGAGCTCAAAGATTTGTGCGAAGAAATCCGTGCATTAATCATCAGCACAGTTAGTGAAAACGGCGGTCACCTTGCGTCCAATTTAGGCGTGGTTGAGCTTACCGTTGCAATGCACTACGTTTTTGATTTGCCTGAGGACAGCTTCGTTTTTGACGTTGGCCATCAGTGCTATACCCACAAAATTCTTTCAGGCAGAAAAGAAAGGCTCACGTCTATTCGCAAAAAGGACGGGCTTTCGGGATTTCCGAGAAGAGATGAAAGTGACTGCGATGCATTTGGTGCAGGTCACAGCAGTACCTCTATCTCTGCTGCTTTTGGTATAGCAAAGGCTAAAGCCATTAAGGGTGACAATAGCCACACCGTTGCAGTTATAGGTGACGGCTCTTTCACAGGCGGACTTGCCTTTGAAGGTATGAATAACGCAGGCAGATTTAAAAAGAATTTCATTGTTGTTTTAAACGACAATAAAATGTCGATATCAAAGAACGTTGGTGCTGTTGCAAGATATCTTACGGGCATCCGCGTTAATCCTTGGTACTTAAAAGCCAAGTGGGGGTTGGAGCGTGTTCTTAACAAAGTTCCCCTTGTTGGTAAGCCTCTGGTAAATCTGCTTACAAGTATTAAAAATGCTTTCAAAAAACGCACCTTAAAAGGTAACAATCTTTTTGAGAATTTTGGTTTCTTCTACTATGGCCCATTGGACGGCCACGATTTAGAGGAGCTTATCAATACTTTTAAAGCAGCTAAAAAGGTTACCCGTCCTGTACTTATTCACGCAGTAACAGTAAAGGGCAGGGGCTACGGTTATGCTGAGAAAGACCCCAAGAACTACCACGGCATAGGCAAATTTGACGTTGATTCAGGTGAGCCTTTGTCACATTCTACTTCATACAGTGATATCTTCGGCAAGTGTCTTTGTCATTTGGCTTCAAAAAATAAAGATATCTGTGCCATAACTGCTGCTATGACTATGGGAACAGGTTTAACAGAGTTTTCTCACGAGTATAAGGAAAGATTTTTCGACGTAGGTATTGCCGAGGAGCACGCTGTAACCTTCGGTGCGGGTCTTGCAAGTCAGGGGATGATACCTGTTTTTGCTGTGTACTCCACATTTTTACAGCGAGCCTATGACCAGCTTATTCACGACGTTTCTTTGCAGAAGCTTCACCTCGTTTTAGGTGTCGACCGTGCAGGTGTTGTTGGTGAAGACGGCGAAACCCATCAGGGCGTTTTTGATGTTTCTATGCTTAACTCAATTCCCAATACAACTTGCTATTCGCCTTGCTATTTTGACGAGCTTGCAGGATGTATGGAGCAGGGGATAATCCGTGACAAAAATCTTGTTGCCATTCGTTACCCCAGAGGGAGCGAGCCCTACCGCCCTGAAAACTTTACCGAAAATAATTTAAATTATGCAGTCTACGGTAACAAAGACGCAAGTCGCCTTATTGTTACTTACGGCAGACTTTTTGCCGATGCTTGCGTGGCAAAGCGTGAGCTTTCTAAAATTGGTATTGAGGTATGTATTTTAAAGCTTTGCCGAATTAAGCCTATTGACGAAGATGCAATTAAGTTTGCATCAAGGTTTTCCAAGGTACATTTCTTTGAGGAAGGTATGCTTACAGGCGGTATAGGCGAAACCTTTGGATACAGTATGGATAAGATTGGCTTTAAGGGAAATTACGGCATTACTGCAGTTGAGGACAAGTTTATTCCTCACGCATCTGTTAAAGAATCTATGCAAAGCTTAAGGCTCAATGCCTTGGGAATTTATGATATAATGAGAAGGTAATTATGAAAAAACGACTTGATGTATTAGTTTTTGAAAAAGGCTATGCCGATTCTCGGGAGCGTGCCAAAGCCATTATAATGTCAGGCAACGTGTACGTTAACAACCAAAAGGCAGATAAACCCGGTACTCAGTACGACGAGGATGCACCCTTAGAGGTACGCTCTTCAGGTTTGAAATACGTAAGCCGAGGCGGACTTAAGCTTGAAAAAGCAATGTCATCCTTTAACCTTAATCTTCAGGGGGCTACCTCCCTTGATATTGGTGCCTCTACAGGCGGATTTACCGATTGTATGCTTCAAAACGGTGCCAAAAAGGTATATTCCGTAGACGTTGGCTACGGCCAGCTTGCGTGGAAGTTACGCACGGATGACCGTGTTGTCAATATGGAACGAACCAATTTCCGCAATGTTACTAAAGAAGAAATCCCTGAGGATATCGACTTTTTCTCTGTAGATGTTTCCTTTATTTCTCTTAAAATTATTCTTCCCGTTGCCCGCACTCTTTTAAGCAAAGAGGGAAGAGGCGTGTGCCTTATTAAGCCTCAGTTTGAAGCAGGCAGAGAAAAGGTAGGGAAAAAGGGAGTAGTAAGAGATAAAAAGGTTCACGCTGAAGTTATCGAAACCATTGTGAACTTTACTTTGGACAATGGTTTTGACGTTTTAGGGTTGGACTTTTCCCCTGTAAAGGGCCCTGAGGGTAACATAGAATATCTTATGTTCGTTAAAATCAGCGACAATCCTCAGAATTTTGCTTCGATTACAGCCGAAGAGCTTTCTGAGCTTTCTCATGCAGAGCTTGATAAATAAGGATTGATTTTTAATGAAAATTGCTATTATTGTCAACTTTGATAAAAAAGGTGCTTTGCTTACAGCCTCAAAAATTTCTGAACTTATGATTTCAGAGGGGGCCGAGGTTTATACTCTTAAAAGCGAGTACTCGGAAGATTTACATAGCACACGGGCTTATGATACCCATTCTGAGCTTGTATCTGCCTGCGACGTATTGCTAACAATCGGCGGAGACGGGACAATAATCCACTGTGCCAAACATGCCGCCGTTTTCGGCAAGCCTATTTTAGGTATCAATCTTGGCAGACTGGGTTATGTAGCCGAGCTCGAAGCTAATGAAACCGAAATGCTTAAAGCTTTGCTTAGCGGCGAATATACTTTGGAAAGCAGATTGATGCTTGATGTTAGAGTTATCAGAGCAAATGGCTGTGAAGAATGCTATACAGCCGTAAATGATGCTGTTATCTCAAGAGGTTCTCTTTCCAGAATTATTGATCTTGCCGTAAGTATAGATGGTTCACCGGTTTCTTCATATCGAGCCGACGGAATCATTCTTTCAACACCCACAGGCTCCACTGCCTATGCACTTTCTGCAGGCGGTCCTGTAATTGCACCAAACCTTAAGTGCTTTGAGCTTGTGCCTGTTTGCTCTCATTCACTTTCGGCACGATGTGTAATTCTTTCTTCCGATTCAGTGGTTGAAGTTAAGGCTCAATCTCCTGACGGTAAAAGCTACCTGACCATTGACGGGCAGATTTCCGTGGAGCTTTCAGAAAAAGATACGGTGGAGATTAAATGCTCAGAAAAAGAGCTTAATATGATAGTACTTAAAAAGCGTAATTTCTTTAAATTAGCCAGCGAAAAACTACGTGAGGTGAACGTAAATGAAGCTTAACAGACACCAGAAAATATTAGAGCTTATAAATCTTTATCCAATAAATACTCAGGAAGAGCTCCTTTTAAAGCTTAGGGAAGAAGGTTACGTAGTTACACAGTCCACGGTTTCCCGAGATATTAAATCCCTAAGGCTTCAAAAGGCACTTTCCAAAGACGGCAAGTATCATTACATTGCTCCTGACGTTAAATCTACTGAGATGAAGTCGAGCTTTGCAGGGATACTTTCAAGCTCATTAATCTCGGCTGAAGCAGCCGCAAACCTTGTTGTTGTAAAAACCTACAGCGGAATGGCTTCTGCCGCCTGTGCCGCCATTGATTCAATGGAATTTGAAGGAGTAGTCGGTTCTCTTGCAGGTGACGATACAATTTTCATCGCTTGCAAAGGTAACGAAGATGCTAAAGAGTTTGTGATTAAACTCAACAAATTTTTATAATTAAGGTAAAACTTTATGCTGTCAGAACTTTATATCGAGAATATTGCAGTAATAGAAAAATCAAATATAAATTTTGCTGAAGGCTTAAATGCCCTTACGGGTGAAACAGGTGCCGGTAAAAGTATAGTTATCGATTCTATCGGTGCGGTGCTGGGATTCCGTACATCCCGTGAGCTTATCCGCACAGGTGCCGAAAAAGCTCTTGTTACAGCTCTTTTTACAGGGCTTAGTCAAAGAGTAAAGTCAGGTCTTGCTGAGCTTGGTGTTGAAAGCGACGATGAGCTTTTAATCTCCCGTGAGATAACTCTTGCCGGAAAGAACAACTGCCGTATTAACGGCAAAGTTGCCACTGTTTCTATGCTTAAGGATTTGGGAAAGCTTCTCATAAATATACATGGTCAGCACGAAAGTTACGAGCTTATGTCTCCGGATTTGCACATCCGATATATTGATGCATTAGGCGGTTTGAGCGGTTTGCTGGAGGAGTATAAAGAAGCTTTCGATACTTATAAAGACCTTGAATCACAGCTAAAAAAACGTCGTTTTGATGAGCAGGAGCGTGTACGCAGAATCGATGTTCTCCGCTTTCAGATTGACGAGCTTCAGAATGCCGATATAGTTGTTGGCGAGCGTGACGAGCTTATGGCAAAGCGTACAGCTCTTTCTAATATTGAGCGTATCCGTGAAGGTCTTGCTTCTGCGGTTTACAAGCTTGGCGGTGATATTTCCGAGGGCTCCTCGGCTTTAAATCTTGTTGACGACGCATGCTCGGATTTATCCTCTGCTTCAAGATACCATCAGGCTGTAGAGGGACTTTCAGAACGTCTTGTAAACCTTTCCTATGAGCTCAGGGATATTTATGCTGAATGTGAGGATGTTTTAAGCGACTTGGATTCTGACCCACAGCTTCTTGATTCTATAGAGGAGCGTTTGGAACTTTTAAATACTCTTTCCAAAAAGTATGGCTCTACCGAAGAGGAAATGCTTGAGTATTTAAGTAGTGCTGAAGTTGAACTTGAAACTCTGCTCAACTTTGAGGAACACTATGAAAAACTTCAGAATAACTGTGATATAGCCTTTGAAAACGCTAAAAAACTCGCTGAAAAGCTTTCTCAAAAACGAAAAGAGACTTCCCAAAAGTTTTGTACCAGTGTATCTGCTGAGATGCATTTTCTCGATATGCCAAACGCAGTATTAGCGGTAGAGCAAAATGAATGCGAGCTTTACGAATTAGGTTCAGATACAATTGAATTTCTCATTTCAGCCAATGTTGGCGAACCTCCCAAGCCTGTGGCTAAAATCGCCTCGGGCGGTGAGCTTTCACGAATGATGCTCGCTATAAAAACCGTGCTTTCTGAGGCTGACCCCACCGATACCCTCATATTTGACGAGGTAGACTCAGGTGTATCAGGGTCTGCAGCAGAGCGTATAGGTATAAAACTTAAAGAGGTGAGCAAGTCTACGCAGGTTCTTTGTGTAACTCACTTGCCTCAGATAGCTGCTCAGGCTGATAATCATTATAAAATCAAAAAGAGTACTTACGAAGGCAGAACCTTTACGTCTGTTGATATTCTTAGTGATGAAGGCAGGGTAGAGGAGCTTGCCCGCATTATGGGTGGCGTTACCGTTACCGATTCAGCCCGCGACTATGCTCGTGAGCTTATTAATAAATTCAAAGATTAACCCGGAGGCAACAATGAAGGTCTGGTCCGTTGCACAGTTAAATAAAGACAGAGCACTCAAAATATCCGAACAGTTTGGGATTCCCATGATTTGTGCCGCACTTTTAGATGTCCGCGGTATTAATACCCCTGATGCTGTAGAGGAGTTTATTACAGACGAAGTTCACTTTGATGATCCTTTTGAAATCAAAGATATGGATAAAGCTGTTAACCGTATAACTCAAGCGGTTGAAAACGGAGAAAAAATATGTATATACGGCGACTATGACGCCGACGGAGTTACTGCAACAGCACTTCTTTTTCAGTATCTTGAAACTATAGGTGCTAACGTAAGCTTTTACATACCATCAAGAGCTGACGAAGGGTATGGTCTTAATGCTGAGGCTGTAAAATCTCTTGCAGAAAACCATGTAGAGCTTTTAATTACAGTTGATAACGGTATTTCAGCTTATGAAGAGGTTGAACTTGCCAATTCTCTTGGTATGGAAGTTGTTGTTACCGACCATCATACAGTTCCTGAACGTATTCCAAATGCAGTAGCGGTTGTAAATCCTCACCGCCCGGATTGCAAAAGCAGATTCAAAGAGCTCTCCGGTGTTGGTGTTGCTTTTAAACTTATTATGGCATTAGAGGGTGAGTATGCCGATGTGGACATGCTGTTGGAAGAGTATTCTGACATTGCTGCAATCGGCACAATCGGTGATATTGTAAACCTTACAGGCGAAAATCGTGTGATTGCAAAACACGGCATCCGTAAAATTAATGATTCTGACAGAGCCGGTATAATTGCCTTACTTAAGGCAAGCGGATATTACGAAAAAGACGTTACATCCACAAATCTTGCTTTCTCGGTGGTACCGCGAATCAACGCAGGCGGCAGGCTGGGACTTTCCTCAAAATCCGTTGAGCTTTTGCTTACGGATAACGAAGAATACGCCTTAAGTTTAGCTAACAACCTTTCAGAAGATAACACAGAACGCCAAAAGATTGAGCAGGATATCTTAAAAGACATAGATATGAAAATACGGGATAATCCTGATATTATCCGTAATCCTATTATTATAATTGACGGTGACAATTGGCATCAGGGTGTTATAGGTATTATTGCCGCAAAAATCAAAGGCCTTTTCGGAAAGGCTTGCATTATTATTACCCGAGAAGGTGAAAATGCAAAGGCATCAGGCAGAAGCATAGAGGGCTTTGCTTTAAACGAAGCGATTTTTGCCTGCAGCAAATATCTGGACCATTTCGGAGGCCACGAAATGGCTGTGGGTTTTTCGCTGAAATCCGAGAATATCGAAGATTTTAAGAAGGCAATATTTGATTATTACGATAAATGCGATAAGCTGTTTTTGCCTACTATTAACATAGATTGTAAGCTTAACCCTGCACTTTTGAATCTTGAGCTTGTAGATGCTCTTGCGGCTTTAGAGCCTTTTGGTGCAGGCAACCCGTCGCCATTGTTTGGTCTTTACAATATGGAAATCACGGATGTAAAGCCGCTTTCCAACGGCAAGCATCAGCGACTAACCGTTACCCGATCAGGTGCGGTTCACACCGTGATGTGCTTTGGAATGGAAAGCGAATCTTTCCCATATACTAAGGGTGACAAGGTGGATTTAGCTATAGCACTTGATAAAAATTATTATAAAGATAACGTTTATCTTTCTATTATTGCAAGGGATATCCGATATTCAGGCTTTGAAACAGAACGTCACCTTAAATCTATGCGTCTTTATGACAGGTTTGTTCTGAACAGAGATTTACCAAAGAAATATGCACAGTATTTTCCTATGCTTATTCCTCAGAGGGAAGATTTTGCCAAAGTTTACAGATACCTTAAATCTTTAGGAGCTGTTGAAATGTCTCTTGAAACTTTAAGCTATCGTTTGGATTCAATACCCTGCGGAAAGCTGCGAACTTGCCTTGACGCAATGGCAGAATTAAATCTGATCAGCCTTTTCGAGGGTCCGAAAACGCTTAAAGTTACCGTTCTTGACGTTAAAGAAAAGGTTAATATTGAAAGTGCTCCTATTTTACAGAAACTCAGGGAGGTGGAGAAATGTCTAAAGTAACGACAGCCCACTATAGAGATTATCATGAGCTTGTTGAGCTTTTAAAATCAAGCGGACAGAAATACGATTTGGAAAAAATTGACAAAGCATACAATTATGCCAAAGAAGCTCACGGAGACCAACGCAGAGTGTCAGGTATTCCTTATATTCTGCATCCTACTTCGGTTGCCTGTATTCTTGTGGGTTTAGGTATGGATACAGACTCAATTATTGCAGCTCTTCTTCATGATGTTGTTGAGGATACCGACAAAACCCTTGAAGAAGTAACTGCAGAGTTTGGCAGTGACATTGCTCTTCTTATTGACGGACTTACAAAAATTTCAAAAATTGCTTTTGCTAACCGCGAGGAGCAGCAGGCGGAAAGCATTCGTAAAATGCTTATTGCAATGAGCAATGATATACGAGTTATTATTATTAAGCTTGCTGACAGAGTTCATAATATGCGTACAATTGATTGTATGCACGAGCAAAAACGCCGAGACAAAGCGAGAGAGAATATGGAGGTTTATGCTCCTATTGCTCACCGCTTAGGTATGAAAGCCGTTAAAGAAGAGCTTGAGGATTTATCGCTTCGTTATCTTGACCCTGTAGGCTATGAAGAAATAGAAAACGAACTTTTGCTTACCGCCCATGACCGTGAAGCTTTTATTTCTGACCTTAAGGAAGAAATTTTAGAGCGTAGTAAATCTGCCATTGACGAGCTTTATATCAGCGGACGTGTAAAAAGCATTAACAGCATCTATCACAAAACCTATACTCAGGGTAAAACCATAGACCAGATCTATGACATCTTTGCCGTGCGAATTATTGTTCATTCCGTTACGGATTGTTACAATGTTCTTGGTATTATCCATGATATCTATAAGCCTATTCCTAATCGTTTTAAGGACTATATTTCTACTCCTAAGGCTAATATGTATCAGTCTTTACATACAACGGTTATCAGCCACCGAGGAATTCCTTTTGAGGTACAGATTCGTACTTGGGATATGCACCATACCGCTGAGTACGGTATTGCCGCACATTGGAAGTATAAAGCAGGTGTTTCGGACAAGGGCGGTAAGACTCAGTCTCTTGAAGAGCGTCTTACATGGATTCGCAAAATGCTTGAAACCCAGAGCGAAGCCCTTGATTCTACCGACCTTGTTTCTTCAATTAAAACCGACCTCAACCCAAACGAGGTGTTTGTGTTTACACCTAAAGGTGACGTTATCACTTTGCCTCAGGGTGCAACCGTAATTGATATGGCTTATGCAATCCACTCAGCCGTAGGCAACCGAATGGTAGGTGCAAAGGTTGACAGGCGAATAGTTCCCATAGACTATCAGGTGAAAACAGGCGAAATCGTCGAAATTTTAACTCAGAAGGAAACCCAGGGCCCCAAGCGTGATTGGCTTAAAATTGTTAAAACTTCAGAGGCAAGAGCAAAAATCCGCTCTTGGTTCAAAAAGGAAAAACGTGAGGAAAATATTATTGAGGGTAAGGCTGAGTTTGAGCGTGAACTTAAGAAAATGGGTATCCAGCTTAAAGATAAGGACGTTTTTGAGTTTCTTTCCAAAATCAACCTTAAAATTGAAATCAAGGATGTTGATGATTTCTACGCCGCAATTGGCTATGGCGGAATTCAGCTTTGGAAATTAAATCAGCGTATCCGCGACGTGTATCAGAAGTATTACCTCAAGGCAATTGAGGAAGCACCCCGTATAGTTGCTGAGCAAAGCACTAAAACCAAGGTTGGTTCCGGTGTGTGCGTTGAGGGTCTTGATGATGTTCTCACCAAGTTCTCACGCTGCTGTAATCCTCTTCCCGGCGATGATATCATCGGCTTTGTAACAAGAGGATACGGTGTTTCTATACATAAGCGTGATTGTACCAACGTACCTGAGGATATCTCTACGGCCGAACATCCCGAGCGTTGGGTGAATGCCTACTGGCTTAGTAGTGTTAAAGATACCTTCCAGAGTAATCTTCAGATTTTGGGCAACGACCGTGCAGGTTTGCTGGCAGATGTAAGCTCTCAGCTTTCAGCACTTCATATTATGATTCGTGCACTTAATTGCCGCGAGCTTCCTGATAATAAGGCTATCATTAACGTAACTTTAGACGTTTCAGGTCTTGACCATCTTAAATCTGTTATGGCAAGGCTTGGTACTATTAATGGCATAATTTCAATTACAAGGGAATGATAAAATGAGAGCTGTTCTTCAGCGTGTACAGAATGCAAGCGTAACTGTAAATGATGAGCTTGTATCCTCAATAAATCAGGGGTTTCTTATTCTTCTGGGTGTTGAAAACACCGACGATGAAAAGGAAGCTCAGGCTCTTGCCAGAAAAATTTCAGGACTTAGAGTTTTTACCGATGAAAACGACAAAATGAACCTTTCTTTAGCCGACGTAGACGGCGAGGTGTTGGTTGTTTCCAACTTTACACTTTGTGCCGACTGTAAAAAAGGCAGACGCCCTAATTTTGAGCGTGCCGCCAGAGGTGAAACTGCAAATTCCTTGTATGAATTCTTTTGTGACGAAATTAAAGATGCAGGAGTTAAAAAGGTATGCAAAGGAATTTTCGGTGCTGATATGAAGGTTGAGCTTTTAAACGACGGTCCGGTAACCATAATTATTGATTCTCAGGAGCTTGCAAAATGATAACAGTAGAAACCTTTCCTGTTGGTCACTTAAGCACCAACTGTTATATTGTTACAGATGTAAATACAAACCGCAGGGCTATTATTGACCCCGGTTATAAAAACGCAGACCTTGTAAAAAGAATTGAACAGTCAGGTAAAGATACCTTTGATTATGTTCTTCTTACTCACGGTCACTTTGACCATATCTGGTTTGCGGAAGAAATAAAAGCTCTGACAGGTGCAAAAATTATTATATCCAAGGAGGATGCACCCTTTTTAAGCGACGGTATGCTGAACCTTTCATCGACCTTCGGTATGCTTGCTTTTGAATTTCCTAAGATTCACGCCGACGTTACCATTGAGGATGGCGATAAATTCAATTTAGGCGAAACAGAGTTTACGTTTATGTTAACTCCCGGTCATACCGTCGGAAGCGGATGCTTTATATCCTTTTCTGATAACGTTATTTTTTCAGGAGATACCCTTTTTAAGCTTTCAATGGGCAGAACAGACTTTGTAACAGGCGACCCTGTAAGAATGCTTGATTCTTTAAAACGTTTAGGAAAACTGCAGGGCGATTTTGCCGTTTATCCTGGCCATGGAGAAGCTACAACTCTTGATTTTGAGCGTAAAAATAATCCATATGTGAGTGTGTAATGAAGTTATATATAATTAACCACAGCTTTGCTTATGAGCTTGAAAATTTAACACGTGCTTTTTTTCCAAATGAAAAACTCCAGACTATAAAAGATTCTGTTGCTTTGGAAGAGCCTTACGTCTATACCGAAGTTTCAAACGGAAACCTTAAGGTTAAGGTTTCAGCCGATGGTAAAACCGAGGAAAAAGCAGTTTTGGCTAATGAAGATGATGATAAAGAGCTTTTGCTTGCAACCCTTCTTTATGATTGCTTATCAAAAATCTGCAAAAGAGATTTGCCTTGGGGTCTTTTAACAGGAGTCCGTCCTGTAAAGCTTTTCAGAAAGCTTGTAGACTCAGAGGGTAGGGAAAAAGCAAAAAGTTATTTTAATAATACGTTGCTGGTAAGTGATGCAAAATTAAAACTTGCTGAGGTAACTGAGGCTAACGAGCGTAAAATTCTGGATTTATCCCGCAAGGATTCTTTCAGCCTTTACGTTTCCATTCCTTTTTGTCCCACAAGGTGCAATTATTGCTCTTTTGTTTCACAGTCAGTTGAAAAAGCCAAGCACCTTATAAAGCCTTACGTTAATATCCTTGTTGAAGAAATCAAAGAAACCGCAAAAATTGCCAAGGATTTAAATTTAAGACTTGAAACAGTTTATATCGGCGGCGGTACGCCAACTACCCTTTCAGCTGAGGATTTAAGCCGTGTTATCAAAGCAATAATCGAAAGCTTCGATACGTCTTTTGTCCGCGAGTTTACTGTAGAGGCAGGCAGACCTGATACTATAACCGAGGATAAGCTTAGAGCAATTTATGATTCAGGCTGCGACAGAATAAGCATTAATCCTCAGACACTTAATGATTCTGTGCTTGAAGCAATCGGCAGAAAGCACACAACAGAAGAGTTTGTTTCAGCCTTTAACCTTGCCAGAAAGCTTGGATTTAAGCATATCAATACCGACCTTATTGCAGGGCTTGAAACTGACACAGTGGGGTCTTTTAAGAACACCATAGACGGAATATTAACCCTTTCTCCCGAAAGTGTTACTATCCATACTCTTTCTATGAAGCGAAGCTCTTTTTTAACAGCCGAAAATAAGCTTATTACAGAAAACGAGAATACCTCTGTTTCCGATATGCTTTCTTACGCTTATACTAAGCTTTCAGATAATACTTTCCGTCCTTATTACCTCTATCGCCAGAGCAAAATGCTTGGTAATTTAGAAAATACAGGCTGGGCTAAAGAAGGTTTTGACGGACTATATAACGTTTATATTATGGACGAAACTCATACCATCCTTGCCTGCGGTGCAGGTGCCGTTACAAAGCTTAAAGCTTACGGTTCTGAGCATTTGGAGCGTATATTCAACTTCAAATATCCATATGAATATACAGATAGATTTTCTGAGCTCTTAGAGCGTAAACAGGCTATCTATGAATTCTATGAAAAGTTTTTTTAACGGAGGATATTATGAGCTTACTTAATGATTTTTCAGTAAATGCCAAAGCCTGTGCAGACAAGGTTTCGCGTAAGGCTGATGCGGCTGTTGAAATTTCCAGACTAAAAATTACCGAAACCAGACTTCAGCACGATATTTCAAAAGGTCTAAAACTTTTGGGTGCCAAGGTCTACAAAGCTTACAGTTCAGATGACTCGAATTTTAACGTAGGCGATGACGTAGAGAATATACGCGATATGTACGAAAGACTCAAAGTTGTACGTACACAGATAACAGAGCTTAAAAATTCAGAGTTTACAAATTCCGACGAAAAAAACACCGAAGCTAAAGGATAATTAAACTATTCTTTATAATCGGTGAGGTAAATGTCTTTTAAAAATCAAAAATTTAATAAACCTGCATCCCAGTCCTTTTTAAAGGGAGCCTTTGTGCTTACTGTAAGCATGATACTTGTTAAGCTGTGCGGACTTTTGCAGAAAGTTCTCTTAACAAACCTTTACAGCACTCTGGGCAGTACCTACGGCGAGTTTGGCTCAGGGCTTTTTGCCAATGCCTACGAGCTGTATGTTCCGCTTTTTACTTTGGCTACCATCGGCTTTCCTGTGGCAATTTCACGCATGGTTTCGGAATCTTATGCTAAAGGACGATATAGGGATGTAAGAAGAATCTATAAAGTAGCAAAGCCGTTTTTTATTATTATGGGTGCGGCTTGTTTCTTTTTGATGGTTGTTGGCGGATTTATATATGTTGATTATATAGATTCGCCTTATTCGCTTTTAGCTATACTTATGCTTGCTCCAACTATATTTTTTGGTTGTCTTGTTTCAGTTTACAGAGGTTATTTCGAAGGCTTAAGGAATATGACCCCTACGGCTCTTTCTGAGGTTATCGAGGCTGTGGCGAAAATTGCTATAGGTGTAGTAGCATCTTACCTTGTAATTAATGTAGGAATTAAAGAATATAACTCTCTTGGGACTATCTTCGGCTTAAGCTTTAATTCTCAGGATGAGGCATACAGAACGCTTTTGTCTTTTTCTGTTGCCGCTTCTATTTTCGGCATAACTATGGGCAGTTTACTGTCGTTCGTTTACTTAAAAATCAGATTTGCAGTAAGAAAAGGTGACATACCGACTGAATATTACGTTAACAGTGCTGAGGCACTGACTAAAGGCGAAACATTTAAGAATATGCTCAAAATTGCGTTGCCCGTAGGTGTAGGTGCGTTGGTGATGAGCTTTGCAAATTCTCTGGATGCCACCATTTTAAACAGAATATTGAAAAATATGGCGTCGGATTCGCCTTATGAGCTTTTGGCTCAGTATCCTCAGCTTAAAAATGAAATCTTAAGTTCGAACACAGCACATACGTGTATTTGGGGATATTACAGTGCCTGCCTTACAATACTATCTATAGTAACTGCTGTTACTCAGGTGTTCGGCACAAGTGCAATGCCAAATGTAACTAATGCCTATACAAAAGGGGATAAATGCGAGCTTAAAAAATCTGTAGAAACAGTAATGAAGCTTACCTCTGTATTTGCTTTTCCCTGCGGAGTAGGACTGGCGGTTTTGGCGAGACCCATACTTTCTTTGGTTTATTATTCAAATCCAAACATTCCTGAGTATGGGGCACAGGTGCTGCAAATAATGGGCATAGCTTCGATTTTTATGGGTTTGTGTACTCCTGTATGCTCTATGCTTCAGGGAGTAGGTAAATCTAACCATACAATGTTTATTTATGTTTTCGGTACAAGTCTTAAGGTGTTGGTGTCTTATTTTTTTGCAAGAAATATAAGCATCAACATATCCGGTACCGCTATCGGTTCCTTAGTTTCTAATGTGTTGATGTGTACCGTTGCAGGGGCTCTGCTTTTAAAATTTACAAAAATAAGAGTCAATTTTACATCTGTTTTAATCAAACCTTTTGTAGCATCCTTGCTTTGCGGTGTGTCGGCATACCTCTGCTCATATATTTTTGAGTTAAACATAATGATTTCTGTTGTTATTTCTGCTATAATATATTTAGTGTTTTTGTTGATGTTGCATACTTTTTCAAAATCCGAAATAAAAATGGTCTTAAATTGTAAAAAAATTGTAATAATACTTGAAAAACTGCACCTTATAGGTTAAAATAATAGATTAGAAAGGGAACTATGCGACTCTTGCGGAGGATGTTATGATTGATTTTCAGTTTAAATCAGAATATAATTTTTACGACCTTGTAAATATTATGTCAATTCTCCGTTCACCTGAAGGTTGCCCTTGGGACAGAGAGCAAACCCATAAATCAATCCGACGTGATTTTCTTGAGGAATGCTACGAAGCAATTGAAGCTATCGATACTGACGACCGTGAGCTTCTTCGTGAGGAGCTCGGCGACGTTCTTCTGCAGGTTGTTTTTCACTCTCAGATTGAGGCTGAGGCTGAAGGCTTTACTGCTGATGACGTATGTAACGATATTTGTCAAAAGCTGATTATCCGTCATCCTCACGTTTTTGGTGACGTTAATGCTGAGGACAGCGAAACGGTTCTTAAAAATTGGGATGCAATAAAAATGCAGACCAAATCGCAGAAAACTCATTCCGAGGTAATGCACAGCGTTTCTCCTGCACTTCCTGCTTTAATCAGAGCAGATAAAATTCAGGGCAAAGCCAAGAAAATCGGATTCGATTTTCCTGATGCTGAGGCGGCATTTTTAAAGCTTACCGAAGAAGTTGCCGAGCTTAAGTCGGCAATGGAAAATGGCAGTAAGGATGAAATTGAGGCCGAACTTGGCGACGTTTTATTTTCTGCGGTTAATGTTGGCAGACTTTTGAAGGTTGATTCAGAAAAAGCTCTTTCCGATACATCTGAGCGTTTTATTTCCCGCTTCGAAGGCATGGAAAAGCTCTGTAAGGAGCAAGGAATTGATATCAACTCTTTATCCTTAACTGAACTTGATAAACTCTGGGAACAGGTCAAGGCATCAAATTAATTTGTTTAGTAGCGGCGTTTTGCCGTTGTTATAATTAAAAATAATCGGAGGTTTCACACTATGAACAAAACAGAATTAGTTGCTGCAGTTGCAGCAAAGGCTGACATCAAAAAGGCTGATGCTGAGAAGGCAGTTAACGCTGCTATCGACGTAATCATCGAGTCCATCACAGCTGGCGAGAAGGTTCAGCTCGTAGGCTTCGGTACATTCGAGCAGAGAGAAAGAGGCGCTCGCACAGGCTGCAACCCCAAGACAAACGAGAAAATCGAAATCGCAGCTTGCAAGGTTCCTGCTTTCAAGGCTGGTAAGGCTTTCAAGGACGCTGTTAATAAGTAATTTTGTTCTTTTCAGTGAGCAGGCGTTGGGCTTGCTCACTGTTTGAATTTTAGGAGGATATATGAGACTTGACAAATACCTTAAAGTTTCCCGTCTTATCAAACGCCGCACAGTTGCCAACGACGCCTGCGACGGCGGAAAAATCACCGTAAACGGCAAAGTTGCAAAGGCTTCCTACAATGTTGCTGTAGGCGACGTTATCGAAATCACATTTGGCGAGCGAAAAATTGCCGTCAAGGTTGAGTCTATCAACGAGTATGCAAAAAAGGACGATGCTGCAGCGATGTATAGTGCCGTCAGTAATAAATAAGTAAGTGCCTTCGTATAAATTATTATATTTGTACGGAGGTTTTTTATATGTTGGATAATACTCAGGTCAGACCTCATAACTTGACTCTTGATAATCGCAAACTGCTTAGTCTTAGTGGTGTGGTGGATGTACAGGGCTTTGATGAGGAAACAGTAAACATCGTTACTACTCTTGGTGTGCTTATCGTTAAGGGATCGTCTCTTCATATAAGCAAGCTTTCTTTAGAAACAGCAGAGGTAGTTATAGATGGGGAAATTTCGTCGATGCATTACCTTGCAGGCAGTGAGAAAAAATCTATTATGGCAAGGATTTTTAAGTGATGCTTGATGTAAAACTTACTGACCAAACTTATACTTTTCTTTGCTCTGTGCTGTGCGGTTTGTTGCTTGGGGCTTTATATATGGTGTTTAAATGTCTGCGAACTCTGTTTTCTAACCGTAAAATACCAACGGTTGTTTTTGATGTATTATATATGCTTGTGTTTATTGCTGTCACCTGCCTTTTCAGCATTGGTTTTACAGATGGCTTTGTTCGCTATTTTGTTGTAGCGGGTGAGGTTGCAGGTGTTGTTGTTTTTAAATATACTCTGGGATTTCTTATCTATAAGCTTTTTACGCTTGCGTTTAAAGCCTTTAGCAAAATTAAACGAAGTTTTCAAAAAAATATCTCAGTATTTCTCAAAAAACTATTGAAAGCAAGGCAAAAGATGTTGTATATTAAAGTAAATAAAAAGGCTAAGTCCGCAAATTAACTGAAAGGAGTGCGTATATGGAACTCAAAGTTTTAAAATCAAATAAAAAACGCAATCCTTTGTTATATATTTTTTTCAGTCTTGTAGTTGTAATTTTTCTTGGTGTGTTTGTGTATACTGTTTCAGGTATTTATTCCGAAACTGCCGAAAAACGTACCCAGCTTGCAGCGTTACAGCACGAGATTGAAATTCAGGAGATGAAAAACGCTGAGCTTGAGGCTGTTGTTTATTCTGATGTGGAGTATCTAAAATACGCCACCAAGGTTGCAAGGGATAACGACTATGTTAAAAGCGGCGAGCGTGTTTTTATAAATTCTTCAGGCGATTAATCTAAGCCTGTTAAATCGAAAGGAAAAGTATGAAACCGGAAAAGGGAAGCATTTACGAAGGAAAAATCACAAGTATAACAAATTTTGGAGCTTTTGTAAGCCTGCCTGACGGCCCTGATGGCCTTGTGCATATATCAGAGGTGTCAAACGGCTTTGTTAAGGATATAAACGAGCTCTTTACTGTGGGACAAACCGTTAAGGTTAAGGTTATCTCAATTGCTGAGAACGGCAAAATTGCTCTTTCTATCAAGCAGGCTCAGCCCAGAGAAGAAAAGCCTCAGCAGAGCACAAGACCCAGACCCCAGAATACTGAACGTAAGTTCACACCTAAAAAGCCTGAGCAAAAGCCTCAGTTTAATCCTAATGTTCCGCCTGAGGAATACTGGGAAGAAACAATATCTACAAATCAAGGCTTTGAGGATATGATGAACAAGTTCAAAAAATCCAGCCAAGACAAATTTTCCGACCTCAAAAGAGGCGGTGAAAGCCGCGGTTACAGCCGAAGAGGCCACGGCGGCAGAAAATAAAATATTCCTAAAAGGAGGCTAATTCTATGAAGATTACTTATGTAGCACGAAAGGTTAACCTGAGAGATAACTTTAAGGATAGGGTTGAGCAGAAACTCAACAAATTCTCTAAGATTTTCTCTGATAACGCCGAGGCTACTGTTGTGGTAACCTTGGAGAAAAATCGTCAGACTGTTGAAATTACCATTAAGGATAATTCTATGGTTTTCCGTGCCGAGTCTACTATGCCTGAGATGAATGATGCTTTAGATAAAGTAACAGACCTTATCTCAGGTCAGCTCAGAAAGCATAAAACAAGACTTTCGAAGCGTATTAAGACAGGTTCTATTGACGACCTTTTTGTAGCCCCCGCTGAGGAAGATGTTGATATGGAAGATGCCGAAGAGCTTGACATTGTTCGCCGCAAGCAGATTCCTCTCAAACCTGTTTCTGTTGAAGAAGCAATTTTACAGATGGAAATGGTCGGCCACCAGTTCTATATGTTCTTAAACGCCGACACAAATCTCATCAACGTAGTATACATCAGAAAGAACGGTTCCTACGGTTTGCTTGAGCCGGCTGATGATTAAAATATAAATGTAATAAGGGTGGGGATATCCCCACCTTTTTATTTAATTCACTCTAACGGAGATAATTATGCAAAAATTTACAATGTGTGCACCTTGTCTTTTCGGCTTGGAAAAGCTTGTGGCAAATGAACTTAAATTTATGGGTGCCGAAAATGTTGAAGCTCAGAACGGCAGAGTCCTCTTTAAAGGCGGTTACGATATTTTAATCCGTGCCAATATCCGTTCACGCTTTGCTGAACGTATTGTAGTACTTTTAGGTGAGTTTACCGCCAGAAGCTTTGAGGAGCTTTTCAACGGAGTGGAAAAACTTCCTTTTGAAAATTTTATATTAGAAAACGAAGCGTTTCCAGTATCGGGTCAGACTTTGGATTCAAAGCTTTACAGTGTTCCTGATTGCCAAAAGATAATAAAAAAAGCTGTGGCAAAGCGTCTTAGCCGAATTCGCAAAACCGATTGGCTTGACGAAAGCGGAGGCGTGCATCAGATTAAGTTCCTTATCCGTAAAGACAGAGCCAGCATTATGCTTGATACCACAGGTGTAGGACTTTATAAAAGAGGTTACCGTGCAGAGTCAAATGATGCTCCCATTAAAGAAACTTTGGCTGCCGCAATGGTTGACCTTTCAAAGGTAAGAAAAGACCATTTTGTGGTTGACCCTATGTGCGGCAGCGGAACTATTCTTATTGAAGCCGCTTTAGCCGCCATGAAAATATTTCCTGGTGCCGAGCGAAACTTTGCCGCCGAAAATTGGGCGTGCATACCTAAAGAGCTTTGGGTAAAAGAAAGGGAAGATGCAAGGGCAATGCGTATTACAGAATGTAATTTCAAAGCAACAGGCTTTGATATTGACGCTGAGTCCTTAAGAATAGCAAAGTCCAACGCCACAAAAGCAGGTGTTGCCGACAGAATTACTTTTATACAGCAAGACGTTAAAGATTTTATTCCTTCTGAGCCCAGAGGTACTCTTATTACCAACCCGCCTTACGGCGAGCGTATGCTCTCTATTAATGAAGCTGAGGAGCTTTATTATACCCTTGGTAAACGCTTTAAGAAAAAGCAAGGCTGGAGCTATGCAATCATTACTCCGGATGATGATTTCGAGAAATGTTTCGGTAGAGAAGCTGATAAACGCCGAAAGCTTTATAACGGAATGCTTAAGTGCCAGCTTTATATGTATTTTAAAACAGAGTGAGTGATTTAATAATGAGAATAACCTTATTAAAAAAGACCCTTGCCCTTATTCTTGTAGTTGTAGTTTCTTTGTCTTTGTTTGCTTGTAGCTCGACTCAAGACATAGAACCTACCGAAACCACCACAGAGGTACCGTTACAGAAGGTTGCTGTGCTAAGTTGCAATATAGGCGACAGTACCCAAAGTGCCTATGATGGATTTATATCAGCGCTTTCGTCCAACGGATATACAGAAGGCGATAATTATATTCTTATCCATACTGATTGCAAGGCAGAAGAAGAACTTGCAAAAGCCGCCGCAGCTATTGTTGATGAAACCCCTGATGTTATATATGCAATCGGTGTAGATGCCGCTGTTGCCGCAAAATCTGCAACAGCCGAAATTCCTGTTGTGTTCTCATGTGTCAGTGACCCTGTGGGTTCAAAGCTTGTAAAGTCCTGTGAAAAACCTGAGGCAAACGTAACAGGTGTATGTGACTATTCGCCTGTTTTTGAGCAGATTGAACTTATTACCACATTATATCCTGATACAAAACGTATTGGTTGCCTTTATAATGGTGCTGACGAAGATTCTATTTTTTCAGCTAATCTTGCAAGCGGTGAGGCTCAGACCCGAGAAGTTAAGTTTACTATGTATCCTGCTCTTACGGAAAGCGATTACTACGATGAGCTTGAAACAGCCCTTGAAAAGTGCGATGTTTTGTATCTTACTGATGATGCTTTGATAAAATCAGGGCTTAAAGAAACGTTAAAACTGGCAAAGGAAAAGAAAGTTCCTGTTTTTGCCGAAAGTTCTGAACTCGTTGAGTCAGGATGTTTGGCTACTTGTATTACTGATTATGAGCATATCGGCTATAGTGCAGGTGAGCTTTCGGTTATTCTGCTTCGCTCGCTGAAAACAGTATCTCAGATTCCTGTTGAATATGCAACAGATTGCACAGTTGTAGTAAATTCCAAAGTACAGAAAAATTATAAATTAACACTTCCTGATGATATAAAGGACTCAGCTGTGTTTGTGAAAACCTCCTGATTAACATTTTGTTCATTAAAAGTTTTTAGGTAGCTTTCAAAATATACTTGATTTTTTACAAAATATGGTATAAAATATAATTAGCACTCTAAGATACAGAGTGCTAATTATTTTGTTTTATATGAAAAAGGAGGATATATATGACTATTAAACCTTTACTCGACAGGGTTGTGCTTAAGGTGGATAACGCCGAGCAGACCACAGCAAGCGGCATTGTTCTTTCAACAGCTGCTCAGGAGAAACCCCAGTTTGCTAACGTAATTGCAGTAGGCCCCGGTGGTGTTGTTGACGGCAAAGAGGTTACAATGTACGTAAACGTTGGCGACAAGGTTATCACATCCAAGTATTCCGGCACAGAGGTTAAGCTTGACGGCGAGGAATACACAATCGTAAGACAGTCCGATATTCTGGCTGTTGTTGAATAATAGGGAGGTATATTAATTATGGCAAAGCAGATAGCATACGGTGCAGATGCACGTAAGGCTCTCAAAAGCGGTATCGACCAGCTTGCAGATACCGTAAAAATCACTCTTGGTCCCAAGGGCAGAAACGTAGTTCTTGATAAGAAATACGGTGCACCCCTCATTACAAATGACGGTGTAACAATCGCTAAGGAAATCGAGCTTGACGACCCCTTCGAGAATATGGGTGCTCAGCTTGTTAAAGAGGTTTCCGTAAAAACAAACGACGCCGCAGGCGACGGTACAACAACTGCAACTTTACTTGCACAGGCTCTTATCCGTGAGGGTATGAAGAACGTTACAGCAGGTGCAAACCCCATGATTTTACGTAAGGGTATTGCAAAAGCTGTTGAGGCTGCTGTAGAGGCAATTATCGCTAACAGCGTTCAGGTTAAGGATTCTACTGACATTGCCCGTGTTGCTACAATTTCTTCAGGTGACGAGTTCATCGGTAAGCTTATTGCTGAGGCTATGGAAAAGGTTTCTCAGGATGGTGTTATCACTATTGAGGAGTCAAAAACAGCCGAGACATACAGCGAGGTTGTAGAGGGTATGATGTTCGACCGCGGTTATATTGCACCCTATATGGTAACAGATACAGATAAGATGATTGCCGAACTGGATAATCCTTTCATTCTTATCACAGATAAGAAGATTTCCACAACTCAGGAGATTTTACCCTTACTTGAGCAGATTGTTCAGGCTGGCAGAAAGCTCCTTATTATTGCTGAGGATGTTGAGGGTGAGGCTCTTACAACATTAGTTCTCAACAAGCTTCGCGGTACCTTTACTTGCGTTGCCGTTAAGGCTCCCGGCTTTGGCGACAGACGTAAGGAAATGCTTCAGGATATCGCCATCCTTACAGGCGGTACAGTTATCACTTCCGATTTAGGCCTTGAGCTTAAGGATGCTACTCTTGATCAGCTTGGTACAGCACGTCAGGTTAAGGTTGAAAAAGAAAATACCATTATCGTTGACGGTAGTGGCAACAAGGATATGATTTCTGCTCGTGTATCTCAGATACGCCAGCAGATTGAAACAACTACTTCCGAGTTCGACCGTGAAAAGCTTCAGGAACGTCTTGCAAAGCTTGCAGGCGGTGTTGCTGTTATCAAGGTTGGTGCCGCAACTGAGATTGAAATGAAGGAAATGAAGCTCAGAGTTGAAGATGCTTTAGCCGCTACAAAGGCAGCTGTTGAAGAGGGCATCGTAGCAGGCGGCGGTACAGCTCTTATCAATGCAATTCCTGCGGTTGAGGCTGTTATTGCAAAAGCCGACGGCGACGAGAAAACAGGCATGCAGATTGTTCTTCGTGTTCTTGATGAGCCCCTCCGTCAGATTGCTGCTAACGCAGGTCTTGAGGGCTCTGTAATTGTAGAGAACGTTAAGAAGTCAGGTAAAGTTGGCTATGGTTTCAACGCTCTTACAGAAGAGTACGCAGATATGATTCCTTCCGGTATCGTAGACCCCACAAAGGTTACACGTTCAGCTCTTCAGAATGCAGCTTCTGTAGCATCTATGGTGCTTACTACAGAGTCTTTGGTTGCAGATATCAAAGAGCCTCCTGTAGCTCAGGCTGCAGCTCCTGATATGGGCGGTATGTACTGATAAATTTAATATCTTTCAAGCGGATGCCTTTAAAAGCATCCGCTTTTTGTTTTATTGACTTTTTTCGGTAAATTTAGTATAATAAATCTAATAATGCTTGGCGGTGAAAACTATGAAAAAGTTTGCTTTAATTCTATTGTTTGTTCTTGTTTCTACACTGTTTGTCGGTTGTAATAATAAAGCTGACGACAACAAGTCGAATGTTGATATAGATTTGGTAGGAGCATGGCAGTTAGAAGATGAAAGCCACACCGAATATTATATCTTCACTAAAGATGCTCAGGTTAAGGTTGTTCGCGGTTCGGTATCTTTTGAAGGAGAGGCTGACTTTAAGGTTAATGCTGACGGCAGCCGTACGTATACTTCAAATTTTTATTACATGGCAGGCGAGCTCGATTACACCATAGATGGCAATAAGGCTACCTTTGATAACGGTCAAGGAACGATCCAGACTCTTAAAAAAGCTGAATATGTTACACCTGAACTTAAAGTGTACGAAGATTTTGATTCAAAAAATCCGCTTATCGGTACTTGGGCTAACGCAGAATACAACGACAGCTACACCTTTAATTCAGATGGAACTGCAAGCTATACCATGGATTTTGGAGAGCTTGAGTACGTGTCCCGTATTGATTATACTTATATCGAAAAGGACGGCAAAGTGTATTTTACTTATGACGCAGGCGAGGGTTCACAGGAGCTTGTAAGTACATATGAGATTTCAGATGATACGTTAGTTTTTGACGGCAGTGCCGAGTATACTCGCCAGTAATGCATAAATATTGCATATTAATGCATAAATTGTCAATCGGATTTACGGACGATATATCAGATAAGCAATCTTGAGTTCGCAGAAAAAAGGTTAATATAATGATAATTAAGGTGGTTTATTGTTATATTACACAAAACAAAGGTACTAAAATCGTCTATATAGGTCAAAAATACGATTTTAAAAATAATTAAATAAAAAGCTTGCATAAATATACATATTGTGCTAATATTTATGCATACCAAATGAAAATTATGGAGGCAGAATTATGAATAACAAAAAAGAAATCAAAAAAGTAGTACTTGCATACTCCGGCGGTCTTGATACTTCTATCATCATTCCTTGGCTTAAGGAAAACTACAACAACCCCGAGATTATCGCTGTTTCAGGTAACGTTGGTCAGGCTGACGAGCTTGAAGGCTTAGAGGAAAAGGCAATTAAAACCGGCGCTTCAAAGTGCTATATTGAAGACCTTACAGAAGAATTCCTCACAGATTACGTGTTCCCCTGTGTACAGGCAGGTGCACTTTATGAGGAGTATATGCTTGGTACAGCTTTTGCTCGTCCTCCCATTGCAAAGAGAATTGCTGAGATTGCAATTGCAGAGGGTGCAGACGCTATCTGCCACGGTTGCACAGGTAAGGGTAATGATCAGGTTCGTTTTGAAATGGCTATCAAGGCATTTGCTCCCGATATGCCTATTATTGCTCCTTGGCGTGAGTGGGATATCAAATCCCGTGAAGAGGAAATCGAGTATGCAGAGGCACATAACGTTCCCCTTAAGATTAACCGTGAAACAAACTATTCCAAAGATAAGAACATCTGGCACCTTTCTCACGAAGGTTTAGACCTTGAGGACCCCACAAACGAGCCTCAGTACAACAAGCCCGGCTTCCTTGAGATGGGCGTTTCTCCCGAGATGGCTCCCGATGTTCCCACATATGTAACAATTCACTTCGAGCAGGGCGTTCCCACAGCAGTTGACGGCAAAGAAATGAACGCTACAGAGCTGGTTTCCACACTTAACAAGCTTGGCGGTGCAAACGGCATCGGTCTTCTTGATATTGTTGAGAACCGTCTTGTTGGTATGAAGTGCCGCGGTGTTTACGAAACTCCCGGCGGTGCTATTCTTTACAAGGCTCACTCAGTTCTTGAGTCCATTTGCCTTGATAAAGAGACAGCTCACTATAAAGCACTTGTTGCTCAGAAGCTTGCTGAGCTTTGCTACAATGCTCAGTGGTTTACACCTCTCACAGAGGCTATTCTTTCATTCGTTAAAACAACTCAGCGTTTTGTTACAGGCGACGTTAAGCTTAAGCTCTACAAGGGCAATATGATTAATGCTTCTGTTTCTTCTCCTTACTCTCTCTACGATCCCGAAATTGCAACATTTGACGAGGATGAGGTTTACGACCAGAAGGACAGCGCAGGCTTCATCAACCTTTACGGTCTTCCCACAAAGGTTTACGCTAAGATGAAGGCTAAGAACGGCGTAAAATAATTTTTAGAAAACGAGGATTCCCTTATGGATAAACTTTGGGCGGGCAGATTTTTAACTGCTCTTGATAAAACAGCAGACGACTTCAACTCTTCCATCAGCTTTGACAGTAAAATGTTCAGGCAAGATATAAAAGGCTCAGTAGCTCACGCTACTATGCTTGCATCTAAGGGTATTATCTCAAAAGAGGATGCCGAGACCATTATTGAGGGTCTCGGTTCTATCCTTTCTGATATTGAGTCAGGCAAACTTCAGTTTGATATGAACGCCGAAGATATCCATATGTTTATAGAATCCGAGCTCACCAATAGAATAGGCGAGTGCGGTAAGCGACTTCACACAGCAAGAAGCCGAAATGACCAGGTAGCTCTTGATTTACGTCTTTATTTAAGAGATGAGAACGAAGAGGTTGTAGCTCTTGTTAAAAACCTTATCGAAGCCTTAAAAGAAAAGGCAGAGGAAAACAAAGATGCTATTATGCCCGGCTACACTCACTTACAGCGTGCCCAGCCTATTACTTTCGGACATCATCTTATGGCTTATGCTATGATGTTTATCCGAGATTTAGGCAGAATCAAAGATGCCTTAAAGCGTATGAACCAGTCACCCATAGGTTGTTGTGCTTTGGCTGGTACCACATACGATACCGACAGAGACTTAGAGGCAAGTCTTTTAGGTTTTGACTCAGTAACACTTAACTCTCTTGATGGTGTTTCCGACAGAGATTTCGGTCTTGAGCTTCTTTCAGCTTATGCTACAATGATGATGCACCTTTCACGTTTAAGTGAAGAGGTTGTTCTCTGGTCAAGCTGGGAGTTTAAATTCATAGAACTTTCTGATGCCTACTCCACAGGCTCATCAATTATGCCTCAGAAGAAGAACCCCGATATGGCAGAGCTTATCCGCGGTAAAACAGGCAGAGTTTATGGTGACTTAATGGCTCTCCTTACCGTTATGAAAGGCTTACCCCTTGCATATAACAAAGATATGCAGGAGGACAAGGAGTGCATTTTCGACGCTTTGGAAACAGTTAAAATGTGCTTAAACGTTGCTGCTCCTATGATTGCCACTATGACAGTTCTTCGCGACAATATGATAAATGCCGCCTCAAAAGGCTTCATAAACGCTACAGATTTAGCAGACTATCTGGTTAAGAAGGGAATGCCCTTCAGAAGTGCCTACAAGCTTGTTGGCCAGACAGTAGCCTACTGCATCGAGAAAAACACAGTTCTTGAAAAGCTTCCTTTTGAAAGCTACAAAGAGCTCAGTGACCTTTTCGAAGAGGATGTTTATGAAGAAATCTCCCTTGAAACCTGTGTTAAAAAGCGTATTTCCAAGGGCGGTACTTCTGTTGAGTCCGTTGAGGCACAAATTAAGTATGTTACGGAGTTTTTAGCAAATGACTAAAGTATTTATAGACGGAAGCGCCGGTACTACCGGCCTTCGTATATTTGACAGGCTCAGTACCCGTAAGGATATTGAGCTTATTACCCTTTCTGATGATGTAAGAAAGGACCCTACTGCTCGTAAAAATGCCATCAATAGTGCAGATATCGCTTTTCTTTGCCTTCCTGATGCGGCGGCTAAGGAGTCTGTTTCGCTGGTGGAAAATCCTGATACAGTTATTATCGACACATCAACAGCTCACCGTACAAACGAAGAGTTTGCCTACGGCTTTGCAGAGCTTTCAGAGGAGTTTTTTGAAAAACTCAGAACCTCCAAGCGTATTGCCGTTCCCGGTTGCCATGCTTCAGGTTTTATTGCTCTGGTGTATCCTTTGGTTAAAGCAGGTGTTTTAAGTGCAGATGCTTTCTTATCTGCATTTTCTGTTACAGGTTACTCAGGCGGCGGTAAGCAGATGATTGCCGATTATGAAAGTGACGATAGGGCAGAGGCTCTCTCAAGTCCCCGTCAGTACGGTATCGCTCAGGGTCACAAGTACTTACCTGAAATGGTTAAGTACACAGGCATTAACAATGCTCCTGTTTTCTCTCCTGTAGTTGCTGACTTCTACTCCGGTATGCAGGTAACTGTTCCTCTTAACATTAAAGAGTTTAAAGAAGGCACAACTGTAGAAGATATTAAGAACATCTACAAAGACCTTTATAACACATCTATGGTTAAATATGTAGATTCTCTTGATAACGGCGGATTTATCGCCTCTAACATTTTGTCAGGCTATGACAATATGGCAGTTACAGTTTGCGGTAATGACGAGAGAGTCATCCTTGTTGCTCTTTACGATAACTTAGGTAAGGGTGCATCAGGTGCCGCTATTGAATGTATGAATATATCTCTTGGTCTTGACCCAACCGAAGGTCTTGACATTAAGGAAGTGTAAATTATGAAAATAATCGAAGGCGGCGTATGTGCTGCTCAGGGTTTTAAAGCAGGCGGTATTCACTGCGGTATCCGCAAAAATCGCTCCAAGCGTGATTTAGCTCTTATTGTTTCTGATAAGAAAGCTACTGCCGCTGCTGTATATACAACTAACCTTGTTAAGGGTGCTCCCTTAACTGTTACAAAGTCAAACATTGCCGACGGCTACGCTCAGGCTGTTATCTGTAACTCAGGTAACGCAAACACCTGCAACGCAAACGGCGTTGAAATTGCAAATGAGATGTGCTCGCTTGTTGCTGAGGCAACAGGTGTTGATGCAAAGGATGTTGTAGTAGCTTCCACAGGTGTAATCGGTGAGCCTCTATCAATTGAGCCTATCAAAAACGGTATGGCAGAGCTTAACGAGAGCATTTCTTACAATGGTAACCTTGCCGCAGCTGAAGCTATTATGACTACCGACACCAAGGTTAAGTCCATTGCAGTCAGCTTTGAAATTGACGGTGTAGAGTGCAAAATCGGTGGTATTGCCAAGGGAAGCGGTATGATTCACCCCAATATGGCAACAATGCTTGTTTTTATCACAACCGACTGTGCTATTTCTTCAGAAATGCTTAAGAAGGCTTTATCTTCCGACATTACTGAAACCTTTAATATGATTAGTGTTGACGGCGACACATCCACTAACGATATGGTTACAGTTCTTGCCAATGGTATGGCAGGAAATGCTGAAATTACTTCTGAGGGTGAGGCTTTCAGCACATTTATGAAAGCTTTAAATACAGTTACAGTTCACCTCTGTCGCTCAATAGCCGCAGATGGCGAGGGTGCAACAAAGCTTTTGGAATGCAGTGTGCAGGGTGCTCAGTCTTTAGCAACTGCTAAAGCTGCAGCAAAAGCTGTAATCTGTTCCTCACTTCTTAAAGCCGCAATGTTCGGTGCGGACGCAAACTGGGGACGTGTGCTTTGTGCTATTGGTTACGGCACAACTGATGTTGATGTAACAAAGGTTGACGTAAGCTTTAAATCTGCAAAGGGTCAGGTTGACGTTTGCAAAAACGGTGCAGGTATTCCTTTCTCTGAGGAGCTTGCCAAGGAAGTTTTGCTTGAGGATGAAATCGATATTCTCATTAATCTTAACAATGGTGACTTTGCTTCAACCGCTTGGGGTTGCGATTTAACCTACGACTACGTAAAAATCAACGGCGATTACAGAACTTAATTTTTTATATAATTTGACAGGTGATTCAGATGTCTATGGAAATTTCAAACGCTTTAAGAGCTGAGGTTTTAATTCAGTCTTTGCCTTACATAAGAATGTATAACGGTAAAATTATCGTTATCAAATACGGCGGTAATGCTATGGTTAGCGAAGAACTCAAACAGCAGGTTATGCAGGACTTGGTTCTTCTCTGGCTTATCGGTATCAAGGTTGTTCTTGTTCACGGCGGTGGCCCTGAAATTACTGATACTTTAAAGGCTGTTGGTAAAGAGACTCAGTGGGTTGACGGATTAAGAGTAACCGATAAGGAAACTGCCGAAATCGTTCAGATGGTACTTGCAGGTAAAATCAACAAGAGCCTCGTTAATCTCCTTCAGACTAAAGGCGGTAAGGCTATGGGTATCTCAGGTATTGACGGACAGATGATTAAGGCTGAGATTAAGGATGAAAGACTTGGTTTTGTAGGCAAAATCACCGATGTTGACGTTGAGCCAATCAACGACTTACTGGAAAAAGGCTATATTCCCGTTGTTTCGACCATTGGTTGCGACAATCAGGGAAATGTTTATAACATTAACGCCGACACAGCGGCCGCTTTCATTGCCGGCAAGCTGAATGCCGAGCGTCTCATTACCATGACCGATATCGCAGGTATTTTGAGAGATAAGAACGACCCATCATCTCTCATTGCTCATATCGACACAGTTGGTATCAGAAGGCTTATTGAAGACGGCACAATCTCCGACGGTATGATTCCCAAGGTTCAGTGTTGTCTGGATGCTATTGATATGGGTGTTAACAGAGTTATCATAATGGATGGCAGGGTAGAGCACTCTCTCCTTATTGAAACTCTTACCGACGAAGGTGCAGGTACAATGGTAGCGGAGGATTTTAATTATGACTATGAATGTTAAAGCTTTAGACCGTGAGTATATAATGGGAACATACTCACGGTTTCCTCTTACTCTCACAAAGGGCAAAGGCTCAAAGGTTTATGATGAAGAGGGTAAGGAATACATAGATTTAGGCTCAGGTATTGCCGTAAATATCTTTGGTATTGCTGATGAAGAATGGGCAAACGCTGTAACTAACCAGCTTACTACCTTACAGCATACCTCAAATTTATATTACAGTGAGCCTTGTGCAAAGCTTGCGAAGATTCTTTGCACAAGAACAGGGATGAGCAAGGTTTTCTTTTCAAACAGTGGTGCTGAGGCTAACGAATGTGCTATTAAAGCCGCAAGAAAATATGCCGCTGAGAATTTACCTGAGCTTAATCCCGTTATGCTTACTCTGGTTAATTCTTTCCACGGCAGAACAATTGCTACAATTTCTGCTACAGGTCAGGATGTTTTCCACAAAGACTTCAAACCTCTTGTAGAAGGCTTTGAGTACACTCCCGCTAATGATATTGAAGCACTTGAGAAGAACGTAAAAGAACTTAAACCCTTTGCGGTTATGTTTGAGTGCGTTCAGGGTGAGGGCGGTGTTCTTCCTCTTGAAAAGTCCTTTGTAGACAAGATTCTTGAGCTTCAGAAAGAGTACGGTTTCCTTGTAATCTGTGACGAAGTTCAGACAGGCAACGGCAGAACAGGCGAGCTTTACGCATTTATGAACTACGGCTTTACTCCCGATATTTTCACAACTGCCAAGGGCCTTGGCGGCGGTCTTCCTATCGGTGCTACAGTATTTTCTGAAAAAGTAAGTGAAGCAATGAAATCAGGCGACCACGGTTCAACCTTTGGCGGTAACCCTGTAGCCTGTGCAGGTGCTTTAAATATTTTAGAGCGAATTGACGACAAACTTCTCTCTGATGTTAAAGTAAAATCAGAGTATATTATTAATGAGCTTAAAGGTGCAAAAGGCGTTAAAAGCATCAGCGGTATGGGTCTTATGCTTGGTATTGAAACTGAGCGTGATGCTTCTGAAATTATTGCTGATTGTATGAATGACGGCGTTCTTGTTATTAAGGCAAAGACCAAAGTAAGACTTCTTCCTGCTCTCAATATTCCTATGGATGACCTAAAAAAAGCAGTAGAAGTTATCAAAACAAACATTTCGAAAGGTGTGTAAATATGAATCTCAAAGGTAAAAGCTTTTTAAAGCTTCTTGATTTTACTCCCGCTGAGATTGAATATCTTATAGATTTAGCCGCAAAGCTTAAAGCTGAGAAAAAAGCAGGCACTAAGCATAAACTCTGTGAGGGCAAAAATATTGCTCTAATTTTTGAAAAAACCAGTACCCGTACCCGTTGCAGCTTCGAGGTTGCTGCTTACGATTTAGGTATGAATGTTACATATCTTGACCCCACAGGCTCTCAGATGGGAAAGAAGGAGTCAATTGCCGACACAGCCCGTGTTCTTGGCGGAATTTATGATGCTATCGAGTATCGTGGCTTTGGTCAGGAAACTGTTGAAGCTTTAGGTAAGTACGCAGGTGTTCCTGTTTATAACGGTCTTACCGATGAGTTTCATCCCACTCAGATTCTTGCAGACTTCTTAACTATCAAAGAGCAGTTCTCAAAGCTCAAGGGTATTAACTTCGTATATATGGGCGATGCACGCTTCAATATGGGTAACTCACTTATGGTTGGCTGTGCAAAAATGGGCCTTAACTTTACAGCTTGCGCACCTGAAAAGTATTTCCCCAATAAAGAGCTTATTGCACAGTGCGAGGAAATTGCAAAGGAAACAGGTGCAACTCTTAAGTTTGAAACTGACCCCAAAAAGGCAGTCGAAAACGCGGATGTTATCTATACAGATGTTTGGGTTTCTATGGGTGAGCCCACAGACGTATGGAAAGAGCGTATCGATGAGCTTCTTCCTTATCAGGTTAACGATACTCTTATGTCATATGCAAAAGATACAACAGTATTTATGCATTGCTTACCTGCTTTCCACAACCTTGAAACCACAGTTGGCAAAGAGGTAGGCGAGAAGTTCGGCTTAGATGCACTTGAGGTTACAGACTCCGTTTTCGAAAGCGAAAAGTCAATTGTTTTCAAAGAAGCCGAAAATCGTATGCACACAATCAAGGCTGTTATCGCCGCTACTCTGGCTGATATTTAATGTTAATTAAAGGCTGTCTCGCTAATGAGGCAGCTTTTGTGTTTTTAATCCCTTAAAACAATCTTTTATCCCCAAGATATTGATTTTGCTCGGTTTAGATGTTATATTATATTTGTAATTAATAGCAAGGGGACTTTGGAGTGCGTAGAACGAGAAAAAGACAAAGAACACAAATAATAGCAGCTTCAATTGTGCTTATGATTCTTGTAATTGGCGGTGTAACCGCGGCGGCAGTATCATTTGGTTCAAAAGCTAATGAAAAGATAAATCATACTGAACCTGCTACCGAAAGTCAGAGCATCAGCACAAGCTCCGCTGAGGTTACAGAAGCCTTTAACCCTGATTATTCAAGTAACGTACCTGTAGAGATTCAGAAGTTTGCACATATAAACGGTTTATCAACTGACCTTTGGTCCGATGAGATTATTGAGCTTCTTAAAAAGAATCCCGAAACAGAGGAGTTTGTGTTAAATTATCCGTTGCTTAAAGACGAAGAATTTAAAATAGATATTTCTGATAGTGTTAATAATGATTCAGTACCTCACTTTTTACAATGGGACACTCGTTGGGGATATGCTCCATACGGAGACGATATAATAGCCAATGCAGGTTGCGGCCCTACCTGCCTTTCTATGGTTTATGTGTACCTTACAGGTGATACGTCAATGAACCCAAAAGCTATGGCTGAATTCAGTACAGAATATGGTTATTGCGTACCGGGCAACGGTAGCTCATGGTCATTGATTTATGAAGGCGGAGAGTATCTTGGGCTCGATGTTTGGGAGCTTCCTTTGGTTGAAGATTACATTATTGAAAATCTACAAAATGGAAATCCTGTAATTTGTGTAATGGGTCCCGGAGATTTTACCGACGGCGGGCATTTTATTGTTATGACAGATTATATTGACGGTCAGATTAAAATTAATGACCCTAACAGCGTAATCCGTACAAATAAGCTTTGGAATTATAGCGACATAGAAGACCAGATTGAGAATCTTTGGGCTTGCAGTACCTACTAAAACCTTAAAACAATTCCTCGGTTACTTTTTGGAAACTTGAATTCCAATAAGTCCGAGGAATTTTTTTGTGAGTAAAAAAATTTTTAAAAATTTTTCAAAAAATGGTGTGAGTTTTTTCGATTTTTTACGTCTAATAAGTGAAAGGGTTGAAAAAGTCCTTAAAATCAAATGAAAAGAGGGATTTTTATGAAAAGAAAGATTATACTTATTGCTACTGTACTTGCTGTTTTTATCGCTTTATCGGCTGTAAGTGTTAATGCACTTTCACCAATTGAGCCTTTCTCTACAGGTGACGTAAACTTATCTTATGAGGTTACCGTTAAAGATGCAACTTTGATTCAGAAGTATATTGCCAAAAATGCTGTCTTAACCAAAGGTCAGCTTTACCTTGCCGATACTGACCTTGATGATGATATTACTATTAAAGACGCTACATTGGTACAAAAATATGTTGCAAAGATCATTCCTCGTTTTGATGAGTACAGATATTTTTACGACTGTATTTTCCCTGAAACCTTTAACTCGAACGTTAAGTCAGGTCTTGCTGTTAAGGGTGAAGAGGTAACATTCTATGCCGGAGCAACTTATTATAATTTCGGCGAAGTTACTTACGAGTTCAGTGTAAACGATCAGGTTGTTCAGCCCCGTGGTGCCGATCGCGAATTTACTTACACTTTTGAAGAAGCAGGCACCTACAAAGTCAGCGTAAATATGTATGACATCTTCGAAAACGTATGCTGTTACGAAACCGATTTTGTGGTAACAGAAAGCCGTAATGAAGAAGATTTATACATTAAATCGTTTTTCTACAACAATAACCTGAATGAGCTGATGGCTCTTTTCCCCGGAAGCGGCACTCAATTTACAGCGTTTGCAGGCGGTGGCTCAGGAGAATATGAATACCGTTTTACCTTAAACGGTGAAGTTATACAGGATTATTCCGATAAAAATACTTGTTCTTTGCCTGAAACAATAGAATTTGGCACCAACACAATAGAGGTAACAGTGAAAGACAAAGTTACCGCAAAAAATATTACTGAGGAAATAGTTGCTGTACGTTATTATTAAATCAAAATAAACAACCATCCGCCGTCAAATGCTGACGGCGGATGGTTATTTTACTTATTAATTTTAAATTCTCTTTTTACTTTGCGGTCGAAAAGCTCGTCAATAGCATCTTCGACTTTTTTATCTTTAAACAAAACGTTGTAGCAGGCATTTACAATAGGCATATCTACGCTTAAGTTTTGTGATAGCTTAACCAATGCTTTGGTAGTCATAACGCCTTCTGCAAGCTTTTCAAACTTATTACCCTTAACGTAAGCTTCGCCGTACATTCTGTTGTGACTCCATTTTGAGAAGAGAGTAGCCTCATAGTCACCTAAATGACAAAGACCATAAGCGGATAGGGGATTGCCGCCCATTTTGCCGATAAGTCTTGAGATTTCGTGAGCACCTCTAGCCATTAGTGCGCCTTTAAGGGACTGATACCCAAGTCCGTCCAGCATACCTGCCACAATACCTATAACGTTTTTAGCAGCAGCTCCAACCTCACTTCCGATAAGGTCTGTACCGATGTACATTCTGATAAGCGAACTGGAAAACTCGTTAACAAGCATTTCTTTAGTTTTGTCATTGTCGCTGTCAATTACCATACAGTTAGGCACACCCTTAACATAATCCTGAGGATGACCGGGACCAACCCATACTGCTACGTTAGTTTCAGCTTTATTAATAAACTCACCAACAACCTCAGTAAGTCTTTTACCTGTGCTGACCTCAACGCCTTTCATACAAAGAACAATGGTTTTACCTTTAAGGTCATATTTTGCAATATCAGCCATATATTCTCTTAAATGCTGAGCAGAAATAGAAATTACAATAACCTCTGCTCTTTCTACAGAATATTTAAGGTCACAGCTTACTTCGATTGAGTCAGGATACTCAAGATAGTCATTGTGCATCTCAGTTTTGAGCTGAATATACTCAGGTGCATCAGAAAGTCCCCCCGAAAGCACCTCGTGACCGATTTTATCTAAATACCATGCAATGCAGCTGCCCCAGCGGCCGCATCCGAGTACGGATACCTTCATATGTAAATCTCCAATTCTTAAGTTATAAAAATAGTAAACCCGCCTGACCGTAAAGTGCGCAATATAACCTGCCTACGAAGTTAGCAGGTGGGTGCCCACCCGTTGGCTTCAGGCTCCCTTCTTCTTGTATGCACAAGGAGGTCTGCACACCGCCACCGGAGTTAAGCTCCCGATTTAAAGGTTGTAGGGTTATTTTTGCACTATAGGCGTATCAGGCAGGTGTATGATTTTATTATTCCTCGTCTTCTGCGAAAATATCGTTGAATCTTTCTTCAAAAATATCAGCCAGCTTATCTATCAGCTCGTCGTCGTCAACCTCTGCAAGCTCTTGCTCTCCGTCTTCTTCAATAACTTCCATAATGTAGTACTCACCGCTGTCGGCAAGTGAGTCTGTAGGGTCATCAAAAACAGGAATAAGAGCGTAGTAAAGAGTATCTTCGAATTCGAGTGTATCTAATATTTCAAAATTGTGTTCAGTACCCTCATCATCAACAAGGGTAATAAGATCCGGTGAATATTCGTTGCTCATAATTTCAGCTCCTAAAATTTTCTTATATAATTTTACCCGCATATACGGTTTTAGTCAAGCAAAAGAAAGCAAAAACTTGTCATATCCTTCGCAATAATTTAATCTTTATATTAATAGTTGAAAAAACGAAGCTTTAGTAGTATAATATCATAGAATATATCTGCGTATTTCCGTTTGGAGGTTATTTTATGAAAATGCCCGAATACGAAAAGCTTCCTAATGAGCTTAAGTGTGACGAGGTAAAGCATTATTATAATATACTTAAAACCAAAACTTTATCATTAGTTTTAAAGAGAATTTTTGATGTTGTTGTTGCAATTTTTATGATAATCATTCTTTTGGTTCCAATGGCTGTAATCGCTTTACTTATTAAATGTACGTCAAAGGGTCCTGTTATTTACAAGCAGGTTCGTGTTACTACATTCGGTAAACGCTTTAAAATCTGGAAGTTCAGAAGCATGCGTACAGATGCCGACTCAAATGGTGAGCTTCTTACTGTTGGTGAGGATAACCGAATTACCAAAGTCGGCAAATTTATAAGAAAATTCCGTCTTGATGAGCTTCCTCAGATTTTTCATGTGCTTTCGGGCAAAATGTCAATTGTAGGTACCCGTCCCGAGGTTCCTAAATTTACAAGCCAATATTCAAACGAAATGCTTGCAACCCTGCTTTTACCAGCAGGTGTAACATCCCTTGCCAGCATAAAGTTTAAGGATGAAGCTGAACTTTTAGCTGACGCTCAGGATGTAGATAAGGTGTATATTGAAAAAATTCTTCCCGAAAAAATGAAATATAACCTTGAATATATCGAGATGTTTTCTTTTGCAGGCGACGTAAAGCTTATTTTTAAAACTGTTGCAGAGGTGTTTACCTCAAGAGGCGAGTAATATGAAGTCAAATAAACTCTCTCTTGTTTTGTTTGACGAATCGCTGTTTAGATGTTGTTATTTAGCGTCGTTCTTTTTCTATATGATAAGCTACTTAAGCACTTTTTCAATTGTTCTCATCGGTATAACCTCTGTTTGGGGTGTTGTGATTGCAATTAGAAGCTTAATCGTCAACAAAGCATACTTAAGAATTTACTACGGCTTCTGGTTAGGGGCTTTTCTGGTTTCTATAACATTTACTATGCTCTTTAACCTTAGTACGGATTTTATCGCCGTAGGCTATAATTTTATACTTATAATTCATTGCTTTATCTGTTTTGTGCTTTTTTACGGTATGCATATTCACCGCGGCACAATGTATCGGTGGGAAATGTACCTTTTCGGCAGATTCTTTATTTACGCCTCTACCGTAACAGCCTTTATTGGTCTGGCACTTCTGCTTTTTGGTGCTGATATTGTTTTTTACGGCACTACATACACAGGCGTTTTCTTTAATCCTAATTATCAAGGCTATGTTTCCGCTCTGGCTATTATTTTCTGCCATTTTATGACCAAGCCTGACTTTTTAGCCCATGCAAGGCAGAAGCGTATCAGCCGTATCTGGATAGCTGCCTGCGTGCTTCTTAACCTTATTGCTCTGGTTCTTTCTAATTCCAACGGCAGCTTGCTTTTACTTGGTATTTATATAGCTTTCATTGTTCTTATCAGGCTTCTTGCATTGTCAGAGAAGCTTACCCCAAAAGGCGTAATAGCTCGTTTTCTGGCACTTTTAATGGTAGGTTTTCTTCTTATTTGTCTGCTTATGGCGTTGAGGGCTGCCTTTAAAATTGTTGTGGCGTCTCTTTCCAATCCTGACGGTGAGCTTTCTAAAGCCGATATTAACGCGTTAACCAAGGGTTCTTTCTTTAATATTGTTACCGACACAGGGCTTTCAAGTCGTCTGGATTTGTGGGGTGCAGGCTTTAAGGCGTTGCTTACTAATCCTCTTTTTGGTGCCGGTAAAGGTGACCTTTACAATCACATTGTGTCAGAAATCGGTCAACGCAGTTACTTTACCGACGATTACCTGACGAACGTTTTTATTGCAGATATGCACAATGGTTATATAGGTGTTTTAGTAGTTTCCGGCATAATTGGTTTTGGACTTTTTGGTTTCTTTATGTACAGATTCTTCAAAATGACCTTGCCGGTGTGGTTTGTTCAGCGTCGGATTATGACTTACTCGATTTATCCTTGTATGATAGGTTTTATAGCGGCTTATCTTGTTTATGCACTTATTGAACGCACAGTTTTATTTGACCTTTCCTTTATTGTAACAAGCTTCTGGGCATTTGTTGGATATATGTCGTGTTATGCCACAGATTTGGGTTATACTATCAGAGGAACGGTTGAAATTTTCAATTTAAAACTTCCTAAGAGATTATTCTGAGAATAACGGTGATTGAATGAAGCTTCTAATTTCTCGTGATACAAGCGATTCTTGCACTCGTTTTACTGTGTATGATGAAAGTGAGCGTTTGCTTTTTAATATCAAAGGCAAAGAAGGCGGTGCTGTAAGGAAAATCAAAGCCTTTACACCTGATGATAAATGTGTATTTAAAATTTCCGCTACTCCTGAAATCGGTAGCACAGTCGGGTATAATGTTGTTACTCCTAATTCTGCATTTGCCGTTACCGTAAAGCTTAAAGCTTCTGAAATGACTCTGAAAATTCATGGAGCAAAGCTGTTTTTTAAGGGTAGCATTTTAGAAAGACGCTTCGAACTTACTGACGTTTCTTCAAAAGCACTGGCTTTTCATAAGCCTGAGGCAGGCAAAAGAGGACAGTACACACTTGAAATTTATGATGAAACACAGGCCATAAACCTTCTGGCGGTTTCGGTTTGTGCCGACCTTATAAGCTTTTCAGACTCTGCCGCTATGTGCAGAGCATAACAGATTTTTTATCGGAGGTAATATTATGGATAAACTTTTAAAGCTTTTATCTCGCAACAGCGAATATTCGGTTTCTGAGCTTGCTTTAATGCTTGGCGAGCCTGAAGACTATGTACGTGCACGTATAAAGAAATATGAGGATGACGGAATTATTAAGGGCTATCGTGCTTTGGTTAACTACGAGAAAGTTCAGGATGCCGGCGTTACTGCTTACATAGAGCTTAAGGTTACTCCTCAGAAGAAGTCAGGATTTGACGAGATTGCTAAGCGTATTATGGCTTTTGACGAGGTTGAGTCTGTGTATCTTATGGCAGGTGCATATGACCTTTCAATTATCGTAAAAGGCGAGACTATTCAGGATGTTTCTGCTTTTGTATCCCGCAAACTTTCAGCTCTTGACGGTATACTTTCTACAGCTACACATTTTATACTCAAACGCTATAAGGATGACGGCGTAGTTCTTGACGACGAAGATATCAGCGACGAAAGGTGTATGAATTATTAATGGATTACGGAAGATATTTAAACAATACAATTTCCTCCGTTAAACCATCAGGAATTCGGAAGTTTTTTGATATTGTAAACGAGATGGAGGACGTAATTTCTCTGTCTGTTGGCGAGCCTGATTTCAGAACTCCATGGCACGTCCGTCAGGCTGGTATTGAGTCCTTAAAATCAGGTAAAACTTGGTATACTCCAAACCGAGGCTATAAAACCCTCCGTGAAGAGATATCAGCTTTTCTTAACCGAAAATATAACCTTACATATAACCCCGATACAGAAATTCTTGTAACTGTAGGAGGAAGCGAGGCTTTGGATGTTGCAATCCGTTGCCTTGCAAACCCCGAAGATGAAATATTAATTCATCAGCCTTCCTTTGTGTGCTATGAGCCTTTAACAGCTATGACGGGTGCAAAGCCCGTTATTATCAACACTAAGGCGGAGAACAGCTTTCGTTTAAAGCCTTGTGAGCTTGAAGAATCAATTACCGACAAATCCAAGGTGCTTATCCTTTCTTATCCCAATAACCCTACCGGTGCAATAATGGAAAAAGAGGATTTAGAGGCCATTGCTGATGTTGTTAAAAAACACGACCTTTTCGTAATTTCAGATGAAATATATTCTGAGCTTACCTATGGTCAAAATCACGTTTCCATTGCTTCGTTAGATGGAATGGCAGAGCGAACGGTGGTTATAAACGGATTTTCAAAAGCTTATGCTATGACAGGCTGGCGTTTAGGCTATGCCGCAGGCCCTGCTCCTATTTTAGAGCAGATGACCAAGCTACACCAGTACTGTATTATGTCAGTTCCAACAACTGCACAGTGGGCGGCTATTGAAGCTTTAAGAAACGGCGACAGCGATATTGAAGAAATGCGTTCAGACTATGAAATGCGTCGTCGCCTTGTGGTAGGCAGATTTAACGAAATGGGACTTACCTGTTTCGAGCCAAAGGGTGCTTTTTATTGCTTCCCCTCTATTAAATCCACAGGGCTTACTTCCGAAGAATTCTGCACACGGCTATTAAATTCAAAAGGTGTTGCGGTTGTTCCCGGTGATGCATTCGGTGAGTGCGGAGAAGGCCACGTGCGTGTTTCTTACTCGTATTCGCTCAGTCACTTAAAAGAAGCCTTAAAACGAATTGAAGAATTTTTAAAGGAGCTTTAATATGACTTTTAAAGCCACGGCACCGGCAAAAATTAATTTAACACTTGATATTTTAGGCAAACGCCCCGACGGTTATCACGATGTAGCTATGCTTATGCAGGCTGTTTCTCTTTCAGATACAGTCGAGCTTACTTTAACTGATACTGAGGATATTACAATAGCTTGCTCAGACCCTTCAATTCCCTGCGACAGCCGTAATATTGTTTATAAGTGTGCGGATGCTTTTTTCAAAACAACAGGTGTAAAAAACACCGGTATCTCACTCTACATAGAAAAGGTAATTCCCTGTGAAGCAGGTCTTGCCGGCGGAAGTGCCGACGGTGCGGCTACTCTCAGGCTTCTTAACCTTGCCTTTGACGCACACCTGACAGACAAAGAACTATGTGAAATCGGAGCAAAGGTGGGAGCAGATATCCCGTTTTGCGTTGCAGGCGGTACAAAGCTTGCCATAGGCACAGGTACAACCCTTCACAAGGTTCGTTCAATGCCAAAATGTTTTATCGTTATAGTAAAGCCTGATGTTTCAGTTTCAACGAAAGAAGCTTACGCTCTTGCCGATGGCCGCAAGGGGGTTAGAATCAAGTATACCGACTACTGTAAGCAGATGCTTTATAGCGGCGATTTATCAGGTATAGCTTCAACTCTTCATAACGATTTTGAAGAAGTTCTTAATTTAGAGGACATAAATGAAGTTAAAGAGATTATGTATAAATGCAAAGCCCTGGGTGCGGCTATGAGCGGTTCAGGCTCAGCTGTTTTTGCAATTTTCAGAAACGAACGTAAAGCACAAAAATGTATTGACAAGCTTAAGGAGACCTATTCTAAGGTCTATTTAACTGTGCCTGTTGCCAAGGGTGCGGAAATCGTTTGAATACTTTAAATTAAACCTGCCTATAATCAGGGTAAATACTGATTGAGGCAGGTTTTTACAAATGAAAAAACTATTTACATCCATAATAATTGCATTGACAGTTGTTTCGCTTTACTCTTTTTTACCTTTTGAAGAAGAGTGCAGAAACATAAGCGACGAGGTGCTGAGAATTCATATTTTAGCCGATTCCGACAATGAAGCAGACCAGCAGCTTAAGTTAAAAGTAAGGGATGAAATACTGAGATTTACTGATGGTCTTTACTCTGATGTGAAATCCAAAGAAGAAGCAATAAAAGTAACAAATAAACATATTGATGAAATTATAGCCACAGCCGAAAACACTTTAAAAGAAAACGGCTGCCAAAAGGATGTTAAAGCTGAAATTCTGGATATGAACTTCAATACCCGAAATTATGAAGACATCACAATGCCCAGCGGTAACTATACCGCCTTAAGGGTAACCATCGGAAGCGGAGAAGGCAAAAACTGGTGGTGTGTTATGTATCCGTCTCTCTGCCTTTATACCGCAAGCGATGCCAAATCTCTTGAGGATGAACTTACCGATAAGCAATATGAAGTTATTACCCAAAGGCCAAAGTATGAATTTAAGTTTAAAATTTTGGAATACTTCGATTATTTTTGCGATTTTTTCACTTAAGTCCCGATTTCGGTACTTTGTAATTGATATAATTATCCCGTAGAAAGGGGAGAGTATAATGCTTAATCTGATATTTGGCAGAAGCAAAAGCGGAAAAACAACCTACGTTAACCAAAAGGTAGTAGAGCTTGCAAAGAAAGGCGAAAACAGAATACTTGTAATTGTTCCCGATCAGGTTACCTTTGAAACAGAGAAATCGTACCTTAGCTTATTAGGTGCAAAGCTTTCTCAAAACGTGCTTGTTCTGGGTTTTTCAAGAATGTGCGACTACGTATTCGAAACTACAGGTGCAATCAGAAAAACGCCTGCCGACGATCAAACAAAGGCACTTTTAATGAGTATTGCCCTTGAAGAGGTTAAAGAAAACCTTAATTTATATTCCGACAAAGCCCTTAACCCCGAGCTTGCAAAGCTTATGCTAAGTGCACGTAAGGAGCTTAGCTTGTCAGGCAACAGCCAAGAATCTGTTCTCTCGGCATCTGAATCTGCCGATGCCCTTACAAGTGCAAAGCTTAAAGATGTTTACCTTGCAAGTAACGCAATGGATGCACTTTTGACTCAGTCCTTCGAAGACCCTGATGCTGAACTCAGCATTGTAGCAGATATAATCCGCAGACGTAGAATTTTCGATGGCTACTATATTTTTATAGATTCTTACCTTCGCTTTTCTGCACCCGAGGTTGAAGCAGTTTCTGCTCTTATGTTTCAGAGTGCGGAGTTTTACGTAACCCTTTCTTATGACGGTGTATCGTCCGATGGTTTCTTCTCTGTTTCTCACGATAGTGCTGTAAAGCTTAAAAGAATTGCCGAAAGCGAAGGTGTAAAGGTATCTCAGCCTGTGCTTTGTAATTTTAACGGCTTTTTTGCGTCTGATGAGTTATCTTTTTTAGAGCAGAATGTATTTATGCCCGATAAGTGTACTTATGATGAAAAAACTGAAGACATTACCATTTATCATGCCAAAGACAGGTATGACGAAATCGACTTCGTAGCCCGTGAAATCCGCAGGCTTATTATTGATTGCGGTTATAGATACAATGAAATCGCAGTTGTAGGCAGAGATTTAAGCTCCTATTCAAGTATAATATCAGCCGTTTTTGATAAATACGAAATCTCATATTTTGCCGACAAACCCCATGATATTACTTCAAAACCTTTGGTTAAGCTTATTTGTGCATGCTTTAACTGTATTTTGGGCGGTTTTGATAAAGACGATGTTCTTGCCCTTTTAAAAACAGGACTTACTTCGGTAAAAGCAGAGGATATTTCTATATTCGAAAATTACATCTATACATGGCAGCTTAACCATAGTTCACTTTTTAGCGATTTTACCGCTAATCCCAGAGGCTTTGTAGACCAGTTTACCTTCGAAGATATCGAAAACCTTAACCGTGCAGAAAAGGTAAGAAGCCTTGTGATAAACAACCTCAGAAGCTTTAAAACAGATTACAGCGATAAAACTGCCCATAAGCTTTGCGAGGGCCTTTATAATCTGCTTATTACCTTAGGAACCGACAAAAAGCTTATTGAACTTGCAGATAAATTAGAGGAGTGGGAAGAAGTTTCTTATTCTGCTGAGCAAATAAGACTTTGGGAAATCTTGGTTACTACTCTGGATAGAACCGCAGAGGTTATTGGAGACCGTGAACTTTCTCTTAATCGTTTTTACGATTTACTGATGCTTGAGTTGAGCCTTACTGATATTTCGTTTATTCCTAAAGCAGTTGACCAGGTTACGGTAGGTGATATTGAGCGCCTACGCTTAGGCGGTAAAAAATGTGTTTTCGCCATTGGTGCAGTAGACGGAGAGTTTCCAAAGTTAGATATGGGTGGCGGGCTTTTCTCAGCGTCAGAAAGATGCCTGCTTACAAGGCTTCAGATACTTGAGGGTGCTGATGACGAGCAAAATGCCAACCGTGAGCTTTACCTTTGCTATTATGCTCTTACAAGTGCATCCCATAAGCTTTTTGTTAGCTTTCCAATGGCTGAACTCAGCGGCGAGGTTAATTCACCGTCCGTTATTTTAAGCGAGCTTAACTCTGTTTTTCCAAACTGTAAGTACCGCACAAGAGCGTTGGAAAGCACCGCTGACTTATTGTGGGCGAAAAAACCTGCTTACGATTTTTACGCCGAAAGAGCTAAAAGCGTTGACGGAGTAACTAAAGCACTCAGGGATTACTATTCGTCAGACAACAGCTACAAAGATAAGCTCATAAGCTTAGAAAACGTAATGGACAGCAAAACAAAATTTAATATAAAGGACAGCCGCATTGCACAAAAGCTTTTTGGCAGCGATTTACATCTTTCTGCTTCTAAAATCGAGCGTTTCCACCTTTGCAGGTTTTCTTATTTCTGCCAGTACGGTTTAAAAGCAAGCGAGCGACGCAAAGCTTCTATTGATGCTTTAGAGTATGGCTCCTTTGTGCATTATATTTTGGAAAAATTCTTTTGCTCATTTGCAAAAGAAGAGCTCTTAACACTTGACGACAGTAAGATTAAATCGGTAATTTCTAATGTTTCAGAAGAATATGCCAATCTCCACTTTGGCGGATTAAGCACTAAATCCGCCCGTTTTAATTATCTTTTCGACGGGGTTAAAGAAGCCTCGGTAATGCTGGTAAAGCATCTTATAAGCGAGCTTTCTCAAAGCGAGTTCACGCCTGTAGATTTCGAGCTTGATATCGGCAAGGATATTTCTGCCTATCGTCTTGAACTTTCGGAGGGACTTTCCGTAACCGTAACAGGCAAGGTTGACCGTGCCGACATATTAAAAAAAGATGGAAAGGCTTATATAAGGATTGTGGATTATAAAACAGGTACGAAGGTTTTCAGCCTTTCCGATGTTATTTACGGTCTCAACCTTCAGATGCTTCTTTATTTGTCGGTTATTAAGAACAAGGGAGAAAATCGTTATGGCGCCGAGGTAGTACCTGCAGGGGTGCTTTATATGCCTGCCTTTGTGCCGACTCTTGAAATGGCGGCAGATGCCACAGGTGAACAAATTTTAGCGGAGCGAAACAAAAAGCTGAGAATGAACGGCATACTTCTTAACGACGAGTCTGTTCTTTCTGCAATGGACAAAGAACTTAAGGGTATGTATATCCCTGTTTCACAAGGTTCTAAGGGGCTTAAAGGTGCCGATAACCTTGCAACCTTAGAAGAGTTTGGTGCGGTTTTCGCTCATATTGATAAGCTTATCGCAAAAATGGCAACAGAGCTTTTATCAGGCGATATAGATGCCACACCGGTAATGTATTCGGTTGATGCCTGTCAGTTTTGCCCTTATTCTTCGGTATGTATCGGCAGAAGCGAGGAAAAGGCACAGGCGGTTTTTAAGCTTGACAGAGAAGAAATTTTAAAAGAACTGGGACTAAATAAAGAGGAGGGAGAAAAGTGAGCACAAAATGGACAGATAATCAGCTTTTAGCCATTAATGCCCGTGGCGGCGACGTTCTTGTTTCAGCTGCCGCAGGCTCAGGTAAAACTGCAGTTTTGGTAGAGCGTGTGCTCAGAATGCTTACCGACCCTGAAAATCCGGTTTCTATAGATAGATTACTGATTGTTACCTATACCCGTGCTGCCGCCGCACAGCTTAAAGAGCGAATTAGTCAAAAGCTTTCAGAGCTTATTTTAGCGTATCCCGATAACCGTTTTTACCGCCGTCAGCTTTTAATGCTGCCCCGTGCACATATTTCTACGGTAGATAGCTTTTGCTCTGATATTTGCCGTGAGTTTTTCCACGAGCTTCAGATTAAGCGTGATTATAAAATTGCCGAGCAAGGTCAGCTTAGCGTGCTTTCCGCAACTGCCTTGGAGGAAACGTTAAATCAGCTTTATGAAGAGCGAAATCCCGACTTTTACGAGCTTGTAAGGTGCTTTTCAAACTCCAAAAGCGACCGCGGTTTAGGCGAAAATATAGTTAAGCTATATGAGTTTCTCAGGTCGCATCCTTTCTTTGATTTGTGGCTTGACCAAAAGCTGTCTTATTATACTGACTTTACCTCAGCCTCTGACAGCATCTGGGGTAAGGTGATACTGAAAAATGCTAAGCGTATTATCGACTACGCCCTTACTCTTTCTGAAAAAACTTTAGAGGTTGCCGAGCAGGAGCCGGAGTTTATGGCAAAAGTTTCTACTCTGCTTTACAGGGATAAAAATTATTTTGAATCCCTTGAAAATTCATTTGAAAAAGTTTCTTGGAATGAACTGAGAGACCTTATATATAGTTTTGAGGCAGGCGTTTTAAATGCACGAGGCTACAAAGAGCACCCTATAAAGCTTAAGGTTGCTGCTAATCGTGATATTTTAAAATCATGTGTTTCAGAGCTTAAGGAGCTTTTTGAAGCTTCGGAACAAAGATGTGTTGAGGATATTAAAGCACTTTATCCTGTGGTTTCTCAGATGTTTAAATGTGTCAGGGTTTATGATGAAAGATACTCTCAACTGAAAGCTCAAAAAAACCTTGCCGACTTTTCTGACGTGGAACACTGGGCGTTGGAGCTTCTTGTAAAGCTTAATGGGGAAGAGGCGGAATTTACCAAAACTGCAACCGTCATTGCTTCCCGTTTTGACAGCGTTCTGGTTGATGAATATCAGGATGCCAACGAGGTTCAGGACTTGATTTTCAAGGCTGTCAGCAAAGATAGCAACCTGTTTATAGTAGGTGACGCAAAGCAGAGTATCTATGCTTTCCGTCAGGCTATGCCCGAAATTTTCATTAACCGCAAAGATACCTATCCACTTTACTCGGCTGGTGATGATACTTATCCCGCTAAAATTATGCTCGAAAAAAACTTCAGAAGCAGGGTAGAGCTTACAGAGTACATCAATTTCGTGTTTGACCGCCTTATGACCAAAGAAACAGGCGATATTGAGTATGCAGACGGCGAGGGCTTGGTCAGCGGTGCTTCTTATGCTCCTGCAGATATACCTTGTGCCGAGCTTCATTTAATAGATGCAGATTCTTTTGATGACGAAGACAGTATAGCCTTGGAGGCTCAGCATATCGCTTCGGTAATTCATAAAGAGTTGAGAAACACAACTGTTAAAGACGGCGACGGTATCAGAAAATGTACCTTTGGTGATATTGCAATTCTGCTTCGAAGCGGTAAGAAAAACTCGGCTCTCTATGTTCGTGAACTGGAAAAATTTGGAATACCTGCTACCTTCGAAAGTTCTTCAAGCTTTTTCGAATTGCCGGAAATAAAGCTTGTTCTAAGTGTTTTAAGGGTTATTGATAACCCCGCGCAGGATATACCCTTGTTGTCTTGTATGATGTCTCCTATGTTTGGATTCACTCCCGATGATTTGGCAAAAATCAGAGCAGATTTCAGAGGCGGAACATTTTACTCCGCAGTGCTTAAAGCAGCCGAAAAAGAAGGAAGTAAGGTGTTTGAGTTTTCAAACACTATAAAGAATCTCAGAACCTTAGCCGTTACAATGACCGCTGAGGACTTTATAAACACCCTTTACGAGCACCTTGGAATAATCCCCATTTGTGCCTGTATGGGCGGTGAGCGTGCAGTTAATAACCTGAGAATTCTTACAGAATATGCTGCCAAATTTGAGCAGGGAATGGCAAAAGGCATAAACGCTTTTGTTTCGTATCTTGATAAGTTAATAGAAAGCGGTTCCGATCTTGCTGCAGCCGAAAATGGCGGAGACGGTATTTTAAATGCTGTTCGTATTATGACTGTTCATTCCAGTAAAGGCTTAGAGTTTCCTGTTTGCATTCTGGCAGGTACTCATAAAAAGTTTTCCACAGACACTACCGACAACGTGCTCTTACATTCTCATCTCGGCTTTGCCGCAAAACGTCGCGACAAGGAAACAGGAGTAAATTTTAATACCTTTGTCCGTAAAGCACTTTCTATGGAGAAAAAGCAAAGTGAAATGTCTGAGGAACTTCGCGTGCTTTATGTTGCTCTTACAAGAGCTAAAGAAAAGCTTATAATGACAGCTGTCAAAAAGAATACTTCCAAGTATCTTTCTACTCTTGCAGGCAAGCTTGTAAGCAGAGACTTTATTTCTCCTTATATTGTTTCGGGTGCCAAGGCTATTTGCGATTGGCTTTTTATGACTGCTTTGCTTCACAAAGATGCAACTTTGCTAAGGGGTATTGCAAAAGCCGAGGATATGGAGTATTCTTTAAATAGCTCTATGCTTTCTGTTAAAGTAGTTGATAATATTGACTTCGAAAAAAACGACGGCGAGGTTGCACGAATAATCACCTATGATGCCGACGCAGAGGGTATAGATGAGGTTATAAATAAACGTTTTAATTTTATTTATCCTTACAAGGAGCTTTGTTCACTTCCTCTTAAGGTTACAGCTTCAGAGCTTACTCATATGGATAGCGGAAAAACCTTCGAAAAAACCCTGCCAAAACCTAAATTTATGGCAGATTCAAAGCTTACTGCCGCTGAAAAAGGTACTGCAATGCATAAGTTCCTGCAGTTTGCAAGCTTTGACCTTGCAAGAGCTGATTTAGAGCTTGAGGTACAGCGTCTTACCGATATCCGCCTAAGTCCTCAGGAAGCTGAATCCTTGGATGTGGCAAAGCTCAGAAGATTTATCGAAAGCGAAATCGTAACAGATGCAATTGAAAACCAGACTTATCGCGAGTATCGCTTTACCGTGAATATTCCTGCAAATCTTACGGGACTTACTGAGGATTCTGAAACCTCGGTGATATTACAGGGTGCGGTTGATTTGCTGATTATTAAAGATAATCAAATTACAATTGTGGATTATAAAACCGACAGAGTGTCCTCTGCCGATATATTGGTAGAACGCTACAAAAAACAGCTTTCTCTTTACAAAGAGGCAGTCAGCGCCTGCTTTGAACTTCCCGTTAGCAGGTGCCTTATATATTCAATTCATTTAGGCGAATACAAGGAGGTCTGAAAATGAAAAAGTTATTGGCACTTTTCCTTATCTTAGCAACTCTTTTATGTATGTTTTCTTTTGGAACCTTTGCTTTGTCTCAGAATGTGCTTATTCTGGGCGACTCGAACCTTGACTCTAAGGTTAACATCAAAGATGCAACTTCTATCCAGAAGTATGTGGCGAAAATGCTAGAGTTTTATGAGGAAAATCTGATTTGTGCGGATTGCAATATTGACGAAAAAATCAATATCAAGGATGCAACCGCTATACAGAAATTCCTTGCAAAAATGGATTATCCTTTAGGTATCGGTGAAGAAATTGGCGTAGCTGAGCAAGACACAATTCCCACCGCAACTACAGTTCAGACCGAACCCACATCTACTGTTATAGTAACTACAACAGCTACAGATTATGTTACAGAGCCTACCGAGACAACGGCAGAGACAACCGCCGAGGTAACAACTATGGCAACAGATGCAACAGAAACAACCGAGCCTGTATCCTCAACAGTAATCACTACAGCACAGACCGAACCCACAGAAACTACAGAGACGGAGGCTACAACCGTGACTCCTTATAATCCTGTTAAGCCAGATACAAATATCACAATTTATTTTTCCAATAACGCAGGTTGGGCGAATGTTAACGCTTACTTTTATAACGAAGAACTGGGGCTCGAAAATAAGTCTTGGCCCGGTGCGGCTATGAAGCATTTTACTACCAATGAATACGGTGAAAAGATTTATTCAATCGACGTAGACGTTTCAAAGTATAACCGCGTAGTTTTCAACAACGGTAAAAGCCAGACCGTTAACGCCACAGTAACTGTGGCGAGCTCAGGCTTCTTTATTACAAGCCAGACACCGAAGAACGCAATGCAGCTTGGGGTTTATGCTTATGACGTAACTGATTACGGCACCAAAAAAACAGTAAGCTTGGATTACCCCACAGGCTACAAAAAACCTGTAGAAATCTGGACTCCTGCCGGCTATAATCCTGCCGACACTACTAAAAAGTATTCTGTTATCTACCTTTTAGACGGTCAGAACCAGTTTGATGATTCTGATGCTTATAATGGCGGATGGGGAAGTGACGAAATAATCACAGCTCTTATGAAAAACGGCGGTGAGGGCATTATCTTAGTTGGTATTGATAACTCCCGAAACCGCGATAATGAGCTTACTCCCGACCTTGGCGAAGTAATCCCTGCATATAACAGCGGCGGCTTTAAAAACGGAAGCGGTGAGCAGTTTGCAGAGTTTGTGGCAAAAACAGTTGTACCTTATGTTGAGGCAAATTATAACGTTTATACAGATGCCGCACATTCTGCAATTGTAGGAAGCTCCTCAGGTGGAATTGAGGCCTTCTACATCGGTATGGAGTATATGGACGAATTCTCAAGAATAGGTGCAATCTCACCTGCATTTATGCTTTACGACAAAGCTACTTGGTATGAGTATTTTGAGAAATTTGACTTTACCGATACCGCAAAACTTCCCAGAATTTATTTTTACAACGGCGGCGGTGACTCTTTAGAGCAAGAGCTTTTACCTTATGCCAGAGATATGAAAAACTGGCTTGCCGATTTAGGCTATGATGACAGCAAAATGACCTTTGTTTACGACGAAAAGTGCGGTCATAACGAAGCTGCTTGGCGTGCATATATGCCTGAAATTGTAACGTGGCTTTTTGAATTACAATAGTTTTTCAAGCAGGGGATGTATTTTTTACATCTCCTGCTTTTTTCTTTCTCCATATTATTGCAATTTTCTTAGTTTATTGCTATAATTATTTTGGATTTTAATAATATTTTGAGAGGTAAAAAATGGACGATAAAATTTTAGATGTAAATACTACTCCCGAAGAGAGTGAGGCAGAGGTTAAAGAAGACCTCAACGCCCACAACAAAATCTCAAGATATAAGAAAAGAGAGCAGACATTTTTAATTGTTTTCGAAAGCCTTTTTTCCGACACAGACGTTCAGGAAATTGCCGACAATTTTACTGATAGTACAGCCCAGTTTTATTCTGACGAGGCAATTAAAACCGCAGGCGTAATTCAGGAAATGGCAACTGAGCTTGACGAGAAGATTTCTGCATTCCTTACAAAGGGCTGGAGAATCAACCGTATTTCAAAAATTTCTCTGGCAGTACTTCGTGTTGCAGTTTACGAGATTCTTTATTGTGAGAAAATTCCGGTTTCAGTATCAATTAACGAGGCCGTTGAGCTTACCAAAAAGTATTCGATTTCAGAGGATGCTTCCTTTGTTAACGGTCTTTTAGGCTCACTTGTTAAGGGTGAGGGCTAATGGCTCTTATTTTAGGAATCGACACCAGTAACTACACCACCTCAGCTGCACTTTTTGATACAGAAAGCGTAGTTGCAGAGCAAGTAAAAAAGCTTCTGCCTGTAAAAAAAGGCGACTGTGGTATAAGGCAGAGCGACGCTGTTTTTCATCATACAAAGCAGTTGCCTGATGTTATTTCTTCTCTTGATTTCAAGGGCAGAAAAATTGACGCTGTTGCTGTTTCTTCTGCCCCAAGAGAATGTGAAGGCTCCTATATGCCTTGTTTTCTTGCAGGCGTTTCTGTTGCAAAATCAATTTCAGCAGTTAATAGCATACCCCTTTACGCTTTTTCTCATCAGCAGGGCCACATAGCCGCGGCGGCGTTTGGCAGTGAACATACTGAGCTATTAAGCTCACCGTTTATTGCTTTTCATGTAAGCGGAGGTACCACCGAAGCTTTGCTCGTTAAGCCCTGCGAAGGCTCTTTTATAAAAGCTGAGCTTATTGCCGAAACCTCTGACCTTAACGCAGGTCAGCTTGTAGACCGTATTGGTGTGATGCTCGGTTTAAGCTTTCCCTGCGGAATAGAGCTCGAAAAGCTCGCAAATACTTATGAGGGAAATATAAAGGTAAAACCAAGCCTAAAGGGCAGTAATTGTAATTTAAGCGGATTTCAGAATAAAATTGCAAAGCTTTATGAGCAATCATGCGATAAAGCTTACGTATCTGCATACACCTTAAAAGCAATAAGCGAAACTCTTATTGCTATGGTAAAATCTCTTGTTGCAGAGTATGGCGAGTTGCCTTTGCTTTTTGCTGGCGGCGTTATGTCCAACAAGATTATTAAAGAGGATATTTTAATGCACTTTAATGCTTCTTTTGCACCGCCGCAGTTTTCTGCTGATAACGCTGTGGGTATTGCTTATTTGGGTGCCCAAAAATTCTTATCTGAAAGCTAAGATTTATATGAACACTAATTTTACCACCCCTAAGATTATTTCGGTCTCTGCGCTGAATACTTATCTTAAGGGGCTTCTTGACTCTGACCCTAATCTTCAATATGTATTCGTAAGCGGAGAGATTTCTAACCTTACCGACCATTATTCAAGCGGTCACATTTATCTTTCTTTAAAAGATAGCAAGGCTGTAATCAAGGCAGTAATGTTTTCCTTTAACGCTTCGCGTCTTCGTTTCAAGCCTCAGAACGGTATGAAGGTATTGGTTCGTGGCAGAGTGTCAATATATGAGCCCAGCGGTCAGTATCAGCTGTATATCGAGGATATGCAGCCTGACGGCATTGGTGCACTTACTTTAGCCTTTGAACAGCTTAAAGAAAAGCTTTTAAAAGAAGGTCTTTTTGATAAATCACATAAAAAGCCCTTACCTTTGTTTCCTAAAAAAATTACCGTTATAACCTCGCCTACAGGTGCGGCTTTGCAGGATATCCGTAATATTCTCAGCCGTCGTTGGCCTTATGCTCAGGTCGAGCTTTTACCTGTTCTTGTTCAAGGTGAGGATGCCGCGTTTCAGCTTACAAACGCTGTAAAGTCCGTTTCTGCTGGCAGCGACTGCGATGTAGTAATTATCGGCCGCGGCGGAGGTTCTGTAGAGGATTTGTGGGCGTTTAACAGCGAGGATTTGGCACGGGCAATTTTTGCTTGCCCTGTACCTGTGGTGAGTGCTGTTGGTCACGAAACTGATTTTACAATCTGCGATTTCGTTTCAGATATGCGTGCTCCAACGCCATCAGCCGCCGCAGAACTTGTTGTGCCCGACAGAGCTGAGCAGGCTGAAATGCTTTTGCAGCAACGTCAGTATCTTTTCTCGCTTATTGACCGCTTTTTATCAAAACATAAATCTCAGTTTGATATTTTCACTCATAAAATCGATGTTTTAGACCCCAACCGTGAATATCTTGATAAATGTAATAATCTTGACAGACTTTCAGAAAAACTTAAAGTAAAAGGTGAAACTATAATAGCTGAAAAGGAAAAAGAGCTTTTCGGCCTTAAGGGTAGTTTGTTTGCTTTGGACCCTGTAAGTATACTGCGCAGAGGTTACTCTGTGGTCTCAAAAGATGATGTTACGGTAAATTCTGTAGAGGAATTAAGTGAAGGCGATAAAATATCTCTTCGCTTTAAAGACGGAACAGTTAACGCAGAAATTACTCAGTAAATAAAGAGGTAAACTATATGTCCTTTGTACATTTACATGTTCATACTGAATTCAGCTTGCTTGATGGTGCCTGCCGTATAAGCGAGCTTGTTTCTGCGTGTAAAGAACAGGGACAGACTGCTCTTGCCATAACTGACCACGGCGTAATGTATGGAGTTGTTGATTTTTGGCGTGAGTGTAAAAAGCAGGGAATAAAACCCATAATCGGCTGCGAGGTTTACGTTGCACCTCGGTCACGTTTTGATAAAACTCCTGAGCTTGACCGCGAATACTACCATATGGTGCTCCTTTGTAAAAATCAGACAGGCTACCAGAACCTTATTAAGCTTGTTTCTTTAGGTTTTACTGACGGTTTTTACGTTAAACCCAGAATCGATGATGAGCTTTTAGAAAAATACCACGAAGGGCTTATCTGCCTTTCGGCATGTCTTGCAGGCGAAATTCCACGTAAGCTTTCTAATTCTGACTACAAAGGTGCTTTAAGCAAAGCACTTTATTATAAAAATATTTTTGGCGAGGGTAACTTTTATATCGAGCTTCAGAACCACGGCATAAAAGCTCAGCTTGATATTCTCCCTGATTTAATCAGGCTTAGTCGTGAAGCTCAGATTCCCATGGCTTTTACTAACGATTGCCATTATGTAAAAAAAGAGGATGCCAGAACTCACTCAATACTTTTGTGTATTCAGACAAACCATACCATAAACGATGAAGATAAAATGGAGTTTGAAACCGATGAGTTTTATTTGAAATCCGAAGATGAAATGAGAATTCTTTTAAAAGATTATCCCGAAGCTTTTGATAATACCGCAAAAATTGCTGAGGAGTGTAACCTTGATTTCGAATTTGGCAAACGTAAGCTTCCTTTCTTTGATGTGCCAAACGGTGAGGATCATTACGAATATTTTAAGCGTCGCTGTTATGACGGACTCTATAAAAAATACGGCATAAATCCTGCTCAGGAAATTGTAGACCGTTTAGAATACGAGCTTTCAACCATAAGCCGTATGGGCTTTGTTGACTATTACCTTATTGTTCACGATTTTATTGACTATGCAAAATCTCAGGGTATTCCTGTTGGTCCCGGCAGAGGCTCAGGTGCAGGCTCGCTTTGTGCCTATTGTATCGGAATTACAGGTATTGACCCTATAAAATATAACCTCCTTTTTGAACGTTTTCTTAATCCCGAGCGTGTAAGTATGCCGGATTTTGATATCGACTTCTGTAAGGACAGACGAGGAGAGGTTATCGACTACGTTGTACGTAAATATGGTTATGACCACGTAGCTCAGATTATCGCCTTTGGTACAATGGCGGCTCGCGGTGCTGTCAGAGATGTAGGCAGGGCTTTGGCAATACCTTATAACACCTGCGACACCGTTGCAAAGCTCATACCCTTTGAGCTTAATATGACCATAAAAAAAGCTCTTGAAATAAGCAAAGAGCTTAAAACAAAATATAACACAGATCCCCAGATTAAAGAACTTTTAGATACCTCAATGGCGATTGAAGGTATGCCTCGTCATGCTACAACTCACGCGGCAGGCGTAATTATTTCCGACCGTGCGGTTTCAGATTACGTGCCATTGGCAATGAACGATTCTCAGGTAGTAACCCAGTTTACGATGACCACTCTGGAAGAGTTAGGCCTTCTTAAGATGGACTTTTTGGGTCTGAGGAACTTAACGGTTATTAATGATGCGGTAAAGCTTATTAAAGTAAAGAATGCCGATTTTGATTTGGATAACATCAGCCTTTCTGATAAATCTGTTTTCAGTATGCTTTCTTTAGGTAATACAGAGGGCGTTTTTCAGTTTGAGTCACAGGGTATGAAGAATGTTCTTACTCAGCTTAAGCCCGACTCTTTTGAAGACCTGATTGCGGTTATTTCGCTTTACCGTCCAGGCCCTATGGATAGTATCCCAACTTATATTGAAAATCGCCATAACCCCCAAAAGGTCAAGTACCTGCATCCTATGCTTGAGGATATTTTAGACGTTACCTACGGCTGTATAGTATATCAGGAGCAGGTAATGCAGATTTTCCGTAAGCTTGCGGGCTACTCTTTGGGCAGGGCTGATATTGTACGCCGTGCAATGAGCAAGAAAAAGCACGACGTTATGGAAAAAGAACGCAAAATTTTTATTGAAGGTTTAGTGAATGAAAATGGCACCGTAGAAGTTGAGGGGTGCCTTAAAAGGGGCGTAAGCCGTGAGATTGCCGAAGAAATTTACGAGCAAATGAAAAGCTTTGCCTCTTATGCGTTCAACAAATCTCACGCTGCTTCCTATGCTTTTATTTCTTATCAGACCGCTTGGCTTAAATGTTATTATCCAAAAGAATATATGGCGGCGCTTCTTTCTTCGGTCCTTGATAACCAGAACAAGCTTTCATCTTATATAACCGAGTGTCTGCGTTTAGGTATCGAGGTGTTGCCGCCTCACGTTAATTTCAGTTCACACGGCTTTACCGTAATAAATGGAAACATACGCTACGGCCTGATGGCTATTAAGAACTTAGGCAAAGCGTTTATCGATGAAATTATCAGAGAGCGTGATAAAAAGCCTTTCAGCTCTATTTCTGATTTTTGCTCACGTCTTTATTCCAGAGCTTTAAACTCAAGAGCCGTGGAAAGCCTAATTAAAAGCGGAGCATTGGATGGCTTAGGCTTAAACCGCCGTCAGATGCTTAGTGTAATTAAGCCTATTCTTGATGATTTAGACTATGAAAAACGCCGTAATATGGCGGGCCAACTCTCGCTTTTTGGTGGTGACGACAGCGAAAAGTCGCATCCTCAGATTACAACTCCTGATTTGGCGGAATTTTCATTAATTGAGCTTCTTAAAATGGAGCGTGATATGACTGGTTTCTTCCTTTCAGGTCATCCTATTTCCGAGTACGAATGGTACTCAAAACGCATAAACGCCACAAAAATAGGGGACATTATAAGTCTTGATTCTACCGCCGATATTATAGACGGCGACAGAGTGAGACTTGTGTGTATTGTATCTAAATACCGTACACAGATTACTAAATCCAATCAGATGATGGCTTTTGTAACAGCAGAAGACCGTTCGGGTATCATGGAGCTTGTAGTGTTCCCAAAAACTCTTTCTGAATTTGGTTCTCTTCTTTACGAGGGTAGTGTAATCTGTGTAGAGGGAACTGTTAACCTTAAAGAGGATGAAGACGCAAAGGTTCTTGTTAACAGGGTTTCCAAAATTCCCGCAAAAGACGAGGTGGGTGTTGTTTCTACTGTTGCACATACTAATGTTGGTGCTAACAATAATGAGCACCCCGCTTCTGTGCCAAACTGCAGTACACATCATAAGGTAAGAGCGGTGTATCTTAAGCTTTCTGATATGGAGTGTGCTGAGTTTAAAAAAGCAAAAAATCTTTTGGAAATCTTTGATGGTACAACTCCCGTTATACTTTATCTTACAGATTCCAAAAAACAATTTATGGCACCCAAAAGTCTTTGGGTGGACGTAAACAGTGTGCTTATAAGAGAACTTAAAAAGGTTCTTGGCGAAGACTCGGTAAAACTAAAGTATAAAGAATAGTAAAAACCCCTTGAATTTAGCATTTAAATGTATTATAATAACTTGTGTATTACGCCTATTGGAGGTATTATTATGTCACAAAAGCTTAATTCTATTGCAGTTTTAACCAGCGGCGGCGACGCTCCCGGTATGAATGCTGCTGTCAGAGCAGTTGTTCGCTCTGCTATAAACAAGAATATCCAGGTTTACGGTGTTCGCAGAGGTTACAACGGCCTCTTAACAGGCGAGGTTGTTCAGATGAACCTTCGCTCGGTTTCCGATATTATTCACCGCGGTGGTACAATGCTCTGCACAGCCAGAAGTGAGGAATATAACACTCCTGCAGGTGTTAAAAAGGCTGCTGACTATTGCCGTTCTCTTGGTGTTAACGGTGTTGTTGTAATCGGCGGTGACGGCTCTTTCCGTGGTGCAAGAGACCTTTCAGGTGCAGGTATTCCCTGCGTAGGTATTCCCGGCACAATCGATAATGACATTGCATGCAGTGAGTATACAATCGGCTTTGATACTGCCATGAACACAGCCCTCGAAATGGTTGATAAAATTCGTGATACAGCTCAGTCTCACGATAGATGCTCTGTAGTAGAGGTAATGGGTAGACGTTGCGGTGATATTGCCCTGCAGACAGGTATCGCTTGCGGTGCTACTGCAATCTTAGTTCCCGAAAAGCCCGTGGATATCGACAAAATGGTTGTTCAGAAGATTATCGATACAAAGGCTACAGGCAAGCGTCACTTCATCGTAGTTGTTGCTGAAGGTGTTGGCCACACAGAAGAGATTGCAAAGTATATCGAGGAGAAAACAGGCATCGAGTCCCGTGCAACTATACTTGGTCACGTTCAGCGCGGCGGTTCTCCCACACTTAGAGACCGTGTAGTGGCAAGTGCTATGGGTCATCATGCAGTTGAGCTTCTCTCCTCAGGCATCGGCGACAGAGTCGTTGCATTGCAGGGCGGCAATATTGTTGACCTTGATATTACCGAGGCACTCAATATGAAGCGTGTTTTCGATGAAGAACTCTATAATATAGCAATGGATGTTTCCATCTGATTTTTACAGGCACATTAAGTTGTGCCTGTTTCTGTATAACACAAAAAGTGAGGTTTTGCCATATGGCAGGCAATGAAAGCAAAAAGCTTAAGAATTTATTTTTCTATGGTGTTTCATTTGTTAATTACGATACTACCGACGTAACTTGTGACATCATCACAAATATCCGCAGACGCTTTTTAATCAGCAAAAAGCCTGCATCTAATAAGCTTTACAGGTCTGCAAACGGCGAAAGTTTTGTTTATTCCTATAATTTCAGCTTTGAGCGTCCTTTACAGTGGCGTGTATTAAGAAACAAAAAAGTATTAGAAGAGATTGAGCAATTGCTGTCCAACAAGTATTGCATAAATCTTTATGATGAACAGGGAAAAGATTTAAAAAAGACGTTTTTTGACTCCAAGCACAGATGGTTCAAAACCAACTATTACAGCTCTGTTTCAAGCCAAGACCTTGTGTGTTCACTTGTTCCCAAAGAGTTTGATGACGAAACCTCTCTGCTTAAATATATTACAGGCGAGGTTTATCCCGAAAGATTATATCCTTGCACAATTCCTTCTTGTGAAGAAGTCAGAAACCGAGTGCTCAATAAAATCCCAACACCTCTTGTGTCTGCCCTTACTAATGTGGGATTGGTGTATTTTATGCCTGATGTTGATAAGGAAAACTACGAGCACGTTTTAGCCGATGAAGAGGCAAATTATAAAGCTGAAAATGCCCCTGAAGTTTATGTATCTGCTGAGGACGTTGAATCAGGCTTCAACCTTTCGGTAAGGGATTTTGATATGAGCAAAAATCTTAATCGTACCTTCGATATATCTTTAGCGGCGGATTTTGGTTCTGAGTCTGTTGAGGATTTACAATTAACCGAAAAGCCTTTGGAATCTGAAATTGCTGAAGAAAATAACACTTCTGTAATTGACGACGGCTCTGTTGATGCGGCAATAACAGGTATGGTAGAGCAGATTAATGCCCATACGTCTCTTGGTATAGATGCAAAGCAAATCTTAAGCTTTGAGTTGGATGCCCTCGAAAACAACGATAATGTTGATGGCGACGTTAATGAAGATTACATAACCTTTAATAATGACCTTGGCATAGACGCACAGCTTAAGCATATTGATTCTGTTCTTGACGGTTCTTCTTTACTTAATTCTGACAGGAAGCTTGTTATCGGCGAAAACGTGGTTGATGATGATTACATAAGCTCTATTATTGACGGTATTATTTCCTCCGCGTTTAGTGCTGATGATGAAGCTGAAGAGGCGCATCTTGAGGAGGTTTTTGCACAAACCGAGGAAGAAGCTGCTGAAGCAGGTAATATTGACGATAACGTTTTAGAAATCAGAACTGAGGAAAATTTAGCTCTTAATACACAAACAGAGGATAGTAAAGTAGAAAGTGCCGACAGTACCGAAAGTTCCGAGGATTCTGTATCAGAACCTATTGTTGAATATTCAGATGCAGCCGAAGAAACAGATGTTGCTTTGATTACAGAGGTTCTTGGTAAAACCTCTTCTGCCGACGAATATATTAAGGATAATCCTGCCGATATTACCATTCAAAGCAGGGGAGAGATTTACTCCTACTATGGTTCAGTCGATGAAAATGGCAAACGCTCAGGCCGCGGCAGAACCCTTATGTCTGATGGAAATATTGCCTATGAGGGCGAATATGAGGACGATAAACGTAAGGGCAAAGGCAGCTTTTATTTCAAGGACGGTTCCCTTTGCTACTGGGGTAACTGGGATAATAACGTACGCTCAGGCTTTGGCGTCGGCATAAGCTCTGATGATAAAGCTGTGCACGTTGGAAACTGGAATGAAAACAAGCCTACAGGTGCAGGTGCTCGTTTTGACAGCGACGGAAGCCTTATGTTTGTTTCGAGTAATTGTGAAGACAAGAAAAAAGGTTTCACAATTTCAGACCTTTCTGATACTTCGTTTACCATAAGAGTATGGAGTGAAAAAGACGATGCCTTCATACAGCGTGAAATAAGCATTAACGACATAATTAAATAAAACGACTTTATAAAATTTATGGCTCTCCTTGTTAGGAGAGCCTTTTTGCTTAACAGGAAATTGCTTTTTTTAAATCTGCTTTAAGCCTTTTTATAATTTTCTTTTCAAGCCTTGAAATATAGGACTGTGAGATTCCTAACATATCTGCAACTTCTTTCTGAGTGTGTTTCTTATGTCCGTCAAGCCCGTACCTTAGCTCCATAATAAGGCTTTCTCTGTAGGGAAGTCTGTTTACCGCATCTATAAGCATATTGTTTTCCAGTTCTTTTTCAATGTCGTAATTTATAGAGTCAGGTTCACTCCCGAGAACGTCAGAAAGCAAAAGTTCATTGCCGTCCCAATCTGTGTTAAGAGGCTCGTCAATAGATACCTCGTTTTTCAGCTGAGTTGACTTTCTTAAAAACATAAGTATTTCATTTTCAATGCACCTGCTTGCGTAAGTTGCAAGCTTTATATTACGTGTAGGCGAAAAGGTGTTTACCGCCTTTATTAGTCCTATTGTGCCTATAGAGATTAAATCCTCAACGTTTGCTCCGGGGCTTTCAAATTTTTTTGCAATGTAAACCACAAGCCTCAGATTATGAGTTATAAGGGGCTCTCTGGCGTTTTCTAATCCCAAATTAATATCATCAAAAATCTTCTGCTCCTGTTCCTTTGTTAAAGGCGGGGGAAGAGCTATGCTTCCGTTGATGTAATACACATCCGAGGCGGTAAAGCCTGAAATGATTTTGCTTAACAGTAATTGTAATCGTAATTTCATAAACCCTCCGTAATGTCAGCTCCCATAAGCGATTTGATTTCATTTGTAAGTCTGCCGTCACTTACTCCGATGTAACAGCCTCCTTTTACCTCCTTTCCGTCAATAAGCGTTTTTTCGGGTCTGAACGCCTTTAGCATACCTTCTCCCGATAAAGTCTTGTAAGGTACAAGCCTCAATCTATCGCTTCTTATGTCATCTGTGCCTATCAGCTCCTTTTCTGCTATAATAACAGGTAACCCTGAAAAGGGTTCTTTTAAATTACAGCCGGTGTCAACCATAGAGCTGAAGCAACATTGCGTATTATCAAAATATACCGTAACCTTATGAATTCTTACTTTCGGGTGGTGCTTGGCTTTTAGCTTTTCGTAAATGCAAAGTGATACAAAAGCCGTTAAAGTACATACTATCAACATAACAGGCGAAATATCAAAATATACGGCATCGTTCCAGATTACAACTCCGTCAGGCTTAAAAATAAGCCAGATTAATACCACAATTCCTGAAAAACTTATGCTTACACCAATATATGTAATAAGCCTTATTAAATAGTTTTTTGCCGAAGTTCTGCCAAAAGCGGCAAACACAATGAAAGCTCCTGTAAGTATTCGGTAAAGTATAGAAAAAACTTTGCTGTAAAAGGGCAGAAATACACCCAGTGTGCATAGTGAAGCTAAGATTGATGCAGGCAAAAGCCTAATCGCTTTTGAATTTATCCTTAAAATTCTTCTAACCCCATAAAGTATTATGTAGTCAATAAACATATTTACACACAAAAGTGTATCAACGTATATTGTTTCCATCTACTCACCTCGCAACTATATTATCCATTAATTTGTATCTTAAAAATGTCAAAACTCATTGCGGATTTATGAAAATAAAAATATAAAATTGCTGTAAAATTTATGCTATGCTTTAATTTCCCCATAAAACCAATCTTTTAGTATTAAAACAGTTTATTTATAAATTAAGATTAATTTGTTAACAATAACCATGAATACTTTAAAAACTACCTAATTCTTTATTTGTTAAGAATATTTTTTAACTATTTTATCAAAAGTTAAGTTATAACAAATATTTTGTTTGACTATAAAAATTGATAGTAGTATAATTTTGATAAATAAGCATAATATTTGTGAGGTGTATTATGGCTTTAAATTCAATTGAAACTATAAAAAATGCCGAGCTAAATGCAGCTAAGCAGATTGATGATGCTGAGCGTGACGCAAAAACTAATCTGCAGAAGGCAGAGCTTAAAGCAAAAGAACTTGTTGCTCAGGCTCAGGATGAGGCTAAGCTTTGTGTAGAGCATAAGGAGGATAAGGCAAAGCTTAAGGCAGAGGAAATTATAATCTCTGCCCAAAATTCGGCAAAGCTTCAGGCCGAAAAGCTCAAGGCAGAAGCACTAAAAAAGCAAGACAGCATAAATAACGAGATTCTTAAGTTTATCGTCTGATTCGAGGTGAAACTCAGATGGCAATTGTTAAGATGCAGCGAATCAGCATTTATGCTCTTTCAAAGTACTCTAAAGATGTTTTGGAAACTTTGCAGCGGTTGGGCGTAATGGAGATAGAAAACGTAGGTATCGAAGATTCTGTTTTCTATAAGACCGACAGCTCTTCCTACAGCACGTCCTACATGCGTTCAGCCTCTCTTATGACTCAGGCGGCTGATATAATCTGTGAGTACGTAAAGGAAAAGAAGGGCCTGCTTTCTTCTTTAGAAGGCAGAACTCCTTTAACTGCAGAAGAGTATGAAGAAATCGCGCAGAAAAACCCTGAAGCTTTGGATTTAGCTTATAAGCTTTCAGGGTACAAAAAGAAAATAACTGAAAATAAGGCTAAGATTATTGCTTACCAAAGCCGAATCGATGCACTTCTTCCGTGGAAAAGACTTGATGTTCCCATGAATATTGGTGCCACAAATTCATCTAAGGTTATTGTCGGTACTTTTCCTGAGGAACTAAGCGAAGAAGATATAAGGCTTAAAGTAGCCGAGGTTTCTCCTGAAACTGAGCTGTTTGATGTAGAGGTCGTATCAGCAGATACTAACCAGACCTGTGTTTTCGTTGTTTGTTATAAAGGTGTGTATGATGAGCTTATGACGGCTCTTCGTAAAATAGGTCTTATTCTACCATCCTCGTCTACTCCAAATAATCCTGCTCAAGAGATTAAAACCCTCGAAAGCAAGATTAAGAAAAAGCAAGAGCGTATAGCGGAGCTTGAAAAAGCTATTGCTTCCTGCCAGGGTCAATTATCGCTTTTGCGTTTCTTCGAGGATTATTACGTTATGAAGGCAGAACGGTACGCTCAGCTTGATAACGTTTCTTATTCGCCCCACACTTTTGTAATGACAGGTTTTATTCCTGAAACAGATAGCGAAAAGCTTAAAAAACTGCTTTTTGAGCGTTTTGGTGCTGAGGTGGAGCTTGAGGATGCCGAGGGTGAGGACGTGCCTGTTCTTCTTAAGAACAACGCCTTTGCGGCTCCTGCGGAGGGAGTTTTGCTTTCCTATAGTGCTCCAAGCCGTTTCGAGCTTGACCCAACAGCTATAATGGCAATCTTCTATTACATCTTCTTTGGTATGATGTTCTCAGATGCAGGATATGGTCTTGTAATGTCTCTTGCATGCGGTCTGGCTCTACTAAAGTTTAAGAATATGGAAGCAGGACTTAAACGTTCCCTTAAAATGTTCTTTTTCTGCGGTCTTTCCACAACTTTTTGGGGACTTATGTTCGGAAGCTTCTTCGGTGATGCTGTTTCGGTTATATTCAATACCTTTATCGGTACGTCGCCTCCTGTTATACCGGGCATTACAACGCCTATATGGTTTAATCCTACAGTTGGTTCAGGTCCCACAACGTTACTGATGTTTTCTTTCTTGTTCGGTATAATTCACCTTTTTGCAGGTCTTACATTGCAGGCGGTTAATTATATCCGCCAAGGCAATTTTATCTACGCTGTTTACGACGATTTGTCATGGATTTTGGTGGTAACAGGTGCTGTATTTGCCCTTCTTTCTACCGATATGCTTTCAGGAATGATGAATGGTTTTAAGCTTCCGGCCGTGTTCCTTACTATAGGCGGAATAATGGCAGGAGTGGGTGCGGTTATTATCCTGATTTTCTCAGGCAGAGAAAGCAAAAATCCCTTAAAGCGTCTTTTAAAGGGTGCTTATAACCTTTACGGTGCTACAAGCTACCTTTCCGATATCCTTTCATACAGCCGACTTCTCGCTCTTGGTCTTGCAACAGGTGTTGTGGCTGGAGTTTTCAACCAGCTTGGTTCTATGATGGGTAACTCGGTGGTGGGCATTATCCTTTTTGTGGTGGTATTTATCATCGGTCATCTTCTTAATATAGGCATAAATGCCCTTGGTGCCTACGTGCACACCAATCGTCTTCAGTTTGTCGAATTCTTCGGCAAATTCTATACAGGCGGCGGCAGGGACTTCAAGCCCTACGCCGTTAACACAAAACATTATAATATCAAGGAGGATATTTAAAATGGAATTAGGTCTTTTTCTTGCAGTTTTAGGTGCAGCTATTGCAACATTTTTAGCAGGTATCGGTTCTTCAATCGGTGTAGGTAAAGCAGGTATTGCCGCCGCTGGTGTGCTGGCTGAGGAGCCCTCACTCTTCTCTAAGGTTCTTATTCTTATGCTTCTTCCTGCTACTCAGGGTATCTATGGTCTTCTTGTTGCCTTCCTTATCCTTCAGGGTGTAGGTGTTATTGGCGGCGGTGCAGGTGAAGTTTCAAACCTTGAGGGTCTCCTTTACCTTGCTGCTTCGCTTCCCATTGCTGCTTCAGGTCTTTTCTCTGCAATTCATCAGGGCAAGTGTTCAGTTGCAGGTATTCACACAGTTGCTAAAAAGCCCGACACAATGGGTAAGGCTCTTATTATCCCTGCAATGGTAGAAACTTACGCTATTCTTGCACTTCTTATTTCTATTCTTGCTATTAACGGTATCGGAGCACTTGGTCTCTGATAACTGATAAACGGAGTGTCATTATGACAGGTTTAGATAAAATTATTAAACAGATACAGATCGATGCCGATAACACTACAGAGGGTATAAAGGCAAAATCTGAAGCTCAGTGTAATTCACTTTTGAGTGACGCAAAAGCTCAGGCAGAAGCAATACGTGAAAAAGGCAAAGCTGACGCTGAGAAAAAATATAGCGATATTATAGCAAGGGCAGAGTCTGCCGCAAGTCTTGAAGAGCGAAAAATTTTGCTCTTTACAAAGCAGGAAATTATCCGAGATATGATTGCAAATACAACAAATAATCTCGTAAACCTTCCTGAGGACAAGTATTTTGATTTAATCTATAAGCTGATTTCAAAGTACAGCAATAACGCTGACGGTGTTATTTTCTTTAATCAAACCGACCTTTCAAGACTTCCCGCTGATTTTCTTCAGAATGCAAATGCCGCTTCAAAAGGCAAGCTTTCCCTTGGCGGTGACGCTGTGCAAATCGATGGCGGTTTTATACTTACCTACGGCGGTGTTGATGTTAACTGCAGTATTTCATCGCTTATAAGCGACAACAGCGAAAAAATCAGCGATGCTGTAGCAAAGTGCCTCTTTGCTTAAGGAGGGTATATGAAATCTCAGGATTTTATCTATGCGGTCAGCCGCATAAGAATGAAAGAAACAAAGCTCCTTAGCAGGAAGGACATCGACCGTCTTATTTCTCAGGCGGACTATGATTCTGTTTTAAGAACTCTTTCAGAGTTTGGCTATAGCTGTGATAATTCTGATGATAGCTCTGATATACTCAGTATAGAGCAACAGAAGCTTTGGGCTTTAATGGCTGAGCTTGTAGATGATATGAGCGTTTTCGATGTTTTCCGTCTGCAAAACGACTATCATAATCTTAAGGTAAGCGTAAAGTCGGTTTATTCAAACAAATCTCCTGACTCTATGTTTTTGTCTGGCGGAACCTTGGAAGGTTCGCAGATTTATGAGTGTGTAAAAAACCGAGACTATAAGGAGCTTCCCACATTACTTGGTGAGACCGCCGCAAACGCTCTTGATATTCTCCTTAAAACAGGCGACGGTCAGCTTTGTGATGCTATTATTGATAAGGCTTCACTCGATGCTTTAGCTGAATTTGCAAGTAAAGCTCAGGACGAAGTAATTAAGGATTATGCAGAGCTTTATATTGCCTCAGCTAACGTAAAAATTGCCGTACGCGGGGCAAAACTCGAAAAGTCTTTGGAGTTTTTTAATCAGGCTTTAGCAAATTGTAATAGCCTTAATAAAGATAACTTAGCTAAAAGTGCAGTTAAAGGCTTCGACGAAATCTGTGCATATCTTAACACTACCAAGTATAAGGATGCCGTAGAATATATTAAAAAGTCTATGTCTTCCTTTGAAAAATGGTGTGACGATCTGCTTATAAGCGGTATGAAAAAGCAGAAGTCTGAGCCTTTCACTATAGGCCCATTGGTAGCTTACATTTTAGCTAAGCAAAATGAAATCAAGGCAGTCAGGCTTATTCTTATTGCAAAGATCAATGGCTTTGACGACATAAAAATCAACGAAAGGATAAGGGAAATGTATGTATAGGGTTGCTGTTTTAGGCGACAAAGAAAGCATATACGGATTTGCCGCCCTTGGTCTTGACGTGTTTTTTACAGCCGAAGGTGATGATGCCGAGGCTATATTTAAAAAGCTTACTCAAAGTGACTACGCTGTAATTTATGTAACTGAGCATCTTGCCCAGAGCTTAGAGGAAGAAATTGCAAAGTTTGCCTACAAGGCTTCTCCCGCAATTATTCAGATTCCCGGTGTATGGGGAAATACAGGCAAAGGTATGCTTAACGTTAAGAAGTCAGTTGAAAAAGCTGTAGGCAGCGATATTATATTTAACGATTAATGTTTATGTTATCCATGAAAGGATGATTAATTATGAGTAAAGGTGCTATTAAAAAGGTAGCAGGTCCTCTTGTAATAGCAGAAGGTATGAGAGATGCCAACCTTTTCGACGTTGTCCGTGTTTCCGAACACAGACTTATCGGCGAAATTATTGAGATGCACGGAGATGCTGCGTCAATTCAGGTTTACGAAGAAACCTCCGGTCTTGCTCCCGGTGCACCTGTAGAGTCCACAGGCTCACCCTTAAGTGTCGAGCTTGGCCCCGGTCTTATTTCAAATATTTACGATGGTATCCAGCGTCCTCTTGAAGATATTATGGAGGCTTGCGGAACTAACCTCCAGCGTGGTGTTGAGGTTCCTTCATTAAGCCGTGAGAAAAAGTGGAGCTTTAAGCCGTTGGTTTCAGCAGGAGACAGGGTAGAGGCAGGTGACACTTTAGGCACGGTTCAGGAGACTGACATTGTTCTTCATAAAATTATGGTGCCTCCTTCAGTTAAAGGTACAGTTAAATCCATAGAGTCAGGTGAGTTTACAGTTACTGATACAGTCTGCGTTTTAACTCTTGATAACGGTGAGGAGAAGTCCCTTACTTTAATGCAGAAATGGCCTGTTCGTGTTGGCAGACCTTATAAGAAAAAGCTTCCTCCTGAAGCTCCGTTGGTTACGGGCCAGCGTGTTATTGATACACTTTTCCCAATTGCCAAGGGCGGTGTTGCCGCTGTTCCCGGTCCTTTCGGTAGTGGCAAAACAGTAGTTCAGCATCAGCTTGCAAAGTGGGCTGAGGCAGATATAGTTGTATACATCGGTTGCGGCGAGCGTGGCAATGAGATGACCGACGTTCTTAACGAATTTCCTGAGCTTATCGACCCCAAAACAGGTAAGTCGCTTATGGAGCGTACTGTGCTTATTGCAAATACATCTGATATGCCAGTTGCTGCTCGTGAAGCTTCTATTTACACAGGAATTACAATTGCAGAGTACTTCCGTGATATGGGCTATTCCGTTGCTCTTATGGCTGACTCTACATCACGTTGGGCTGAGGCTCTCCGTGAGATGTCAGGCCGTCTTGAGGAAATGCCCGGTGAAGAAGGCTACCCCGCATATCTTGGTTCACGACTTGCTCAGTTCTATGAGCGTGCCGGTAAGGTTAACATTTTAGGAAGTAACGATAAAATTGGCTCACTTTCCGTAATCGGTGCTGTTTCACCTCCCGGCGGTGATATTTCCGAGCCGGTTTCTCAGGCTACACTTCGTATTGTGAAAGTGTTCTGGGGTCTTGATTCATCCCTTGCTTATAAGCGTCATTTCCCTGCACTTAACTGGCTTACCAGTTATTCACTTTATACTGATACGCTTTCTAAATGGTTTGACGAAACCGTTTCAGAAGACTGGATGAAAATGCGTGCACGTTTAATGCAACTATTACAGGAAGAAGCCGAGCTGGAAGAAATCGTAAAGCTTGTAGGTATGGATGCTCTTTCTTCGCCTGACCGCTTAAAGCTTGAAGCCGCACGTTCTATTCGTGAGGACTACCTACACCAGAACGCTTTCCATGAGGTTGATACCTATACGCCCCTTAATAAACAGCTTCTTATGATGAAGCTTATCTTAGCTTACTATGATAAGGCTCTTAGTGCTTTAAGAGACGGAGCTGATATAGAAAAGCTTGTTGCAATGCCTATAAGAGAATCTATCGGCAGATTTAAGTACGTGCCCACAGCCGATATCGATAAAGCTTTTGACGAAATCCTTTTCACTCTTGATAAGGATATTGACGAGATTATAGCAAAAGGAGAGGACTAAAATGCCAAGAGAATACAGAACAATTCAGGAGGTAGCAGGTCCTCTTATGCTGGTAAAAGACGTTGAAAACGTAGCTTACAATGAGCTTGGCGAAATTGAACTTGCTTCAGGTGAAGTCAGACGCTGTAAGGTGCTTGAAATCAACGGCTCCAATGCCCTTGTTCAGCTTTTTGATTCTGCCGCCGGTATCAACCTTTCAAATTCTAAGGTTCGATTTTTAGGCAGAAGTATGGAGCTTGCCGTTTCAAAGGATATGCTCTCAAGAGTTTTCGACGGTATGGGAAGACCTATTGACGGAGGTCCTGAAATTCTTCCTGTAAAGCGTGTTGATATCAACGGCGTTCCTATGAACCCTGCTGCCAGAAACTATCCTCAGGAATTTATCCAGACAGGTGTTTCTGCCATTGACGGACTTAACACCCTTGTAAGGGGTCAGAAGCTTCCTATTTTCTCAGCCTCAGGTCTTCCTCATGCAAACCTTGCCGCCCAGATTGCACGTCAGGCAAAGGTAAGGGGTACTGACGAACCCTTTGCTGTTGTGTTTGCCGCAATGGGTATTACTTTTGAGGAGTCCAACTACTTTGTAGAAAGCTTTAAAGAAACAGGTGCTATTGACAGAACGGTTATGTTTGTAAACCTTGCCAATGACCCTGCCATTGAGCGTATTTCTACTCCTAAAATGGCTCTTACTGCCGCTGAGTACCTTGCATTCGAAGAGGATATGCATGTTCTTGTTATCCTTACTGATATTACAAACTACGCGGATGCTCTTCGTGAGGTTTCAGCCGCAAGAAAAGAAGTCCCCGGCAGACGCGGATATCCAGGTTATATGTACACAGACCTTGCAACTCTTTATGAAAGAGCAGGCAGACTTAGGGGCAAAAAGGGTTCAATTACCCTTATTCCAATTCTTACAATGCCTGAGGACGATAAAACTCATCCTATTCCTGACCTTACAGGCTATATCACTGAGGGTCAGATTATCCTTTCCAGAGAGCTTTACCGTAAAGGTGTTACTCCGCCTATTGATGTTCTTCCGTCTCTTTCGCGTCTTAAAGATAAGGGTATAGGCGATGGCAAAACAAGAGCAGACCATAGTAACACTATGAATCAGCTTTTTTCAGCTTATGCACGAGGCAAAGAGGCTAAGGAGCTTATGGTAATCTTAGGCGAGGCCGCTCTTACCGATATTGATAAACTCTATGCAAAGTTTGCCGAAGAGTTCGAAAACCGCTATGTTTCTCAGGGCTATATGACCGACAGAAGCATTGAGGAAACCCTTGACTTAGGCTGGGAGCTTTTAAGAATCCTTCCAAGAAGCGAACTTAAACGTATCGACGACAAGTACCTTGACCTTTATTACGATAAAAAGTAAAATCGGAGATTTACTATGGCTACAAAACAGGTTAATCCAACCCGTATGGAGCTTACCCGCCTTAAGAAAAAGCTTGCAACAGCCACAAAAGGCCACAAGCTTCTTAAGGACAAACGAGACGAGCTTATGCGGCAGTTCTTGGATATGGTAAAACTTAATAAACAGCTTCGTGAAAAGGTAGAAAAAGCTATAGGGGGGGCAAATAAAAATTTTGTCCTTGCCTCTGCCTCTATGTCAAATGAAACTTTGTCAGCTGCTATGCTTGCTCCAAAGCAGGAGGTTTACCTTGAGGTTGAAAGCAGAAATATCATGAGCGTTGATGTGCCAAAGTATAAAATTAATTACCGCACACCCGATAAGAGTGATATGTTTTGTTATGGTCTTGCTTTCACATCCTGTGACCTTGACGACGCGGTAACCTCACTTTCACAAGTTCTTCCTGATATGCTTAAACTTGCAGAGGTTGAAAAATCCTGTCAGCTTATGGCAGACGAGATTGAAAAAACTCGCCGCAGAGTAAACGCCTTAGAGCACGTTATGATTCCCGAAACTAAAGCAAGTATAAAGTATATTTCAATGAAGCTGGACGAAAACGAGCGTGCTACCCAGACCCGACTTATGAAGGTTAAGGATATGATGCTTAAAGAAGCCCACGGATATTAATTATATTAACGTTAATTCAGCCACAGCGGTCAAATTGCTGTGGCTGTTCTTGCGTTTCAATAGTTGCTGTGTTATTATAGCAATTAATTAAATTTATTTCAAAGGTGTTATTATGAATGTTGATATTAATAAATTCCTATGGACTCGTGAGCCTGCCCGTTTTTCGGTTACTGACAATAAAATAGAAGTAGTAACAAAGCCTAATACTGATTTGTGGCAGAGAACCTATTACCATTTCAAAAACGATAACGCACCTGTGTTTCAAATTGAAACTGATGAGCAGTTTTTTTCTTTTACTGTTAATACTCTCTATGAAAGCAAGCATCGATTCGACCAATGCGGAATAGTTATGTATCTCGATAGTGATAACTGGTTAAAGGCTTCCGTTGAATATGAAAACGAAAAATTTCAGCATCTTGGAAGTGTTGTAACTAACAACGGGTATTCCGATTGGGCAACTACTGAGATTGACGCTGATATAAAATCTATGTGGTACCGATTCAGCAGACGTGAGGACGATTATTGCATCGAATGTTCTTATGACGGCGTTGTTTTCAAGCAGATGCGTGTGTGTCATATGTATAAAGGTAACGGTACAATCCGTTTCGGCATATATGCATGCAGTCCTGAGGAGTCTACATTTAAAGCTACGTTTACAGGCATGGCGATCACCGAATGTAAGTGGCCGCCGCATAACGGTCAACAACCTGATAAAGATTAGCATATTGCCCGACCTGTTTTATAGGTCGGGTGTTTTGTGAACGTTTATTGAATTCTTATATAATTCTATTATGGAAAATACTGTGTCGAAATAAGTAGTATAATGAAGCTTGATTTTAAAATTTAAACCAATAGGTGATATATATGACTCAGGAAAGACAGGCTCGTGCTTTGGCCCGAGAAAATAAAAAACGCCGCAAAAAGCTGATTATCACAAAAGCCGTATGTGTTGTACTTGCAATTCTTTGCCTTGTCGGCGGTGTGGCGTCCATTGCATATTATAAAACTCTTATGAGCTTTAACTATAAGGACGTAGATATCGCTATCCCTCAGAATCAGACAGATGAGCAGGGCAATGTGATTGTAACCGACCCTGAAATCTTAACTTTAGATACAAATTCAGGCAATCTTCTCTCAGACCCTTATATTCTTAATGTTCTCTTATTTGGTGCCGACCAATACGGCGATGAGGGTAATTCCGATACAATGATTTTATTGTCTATCGACAACCGCCACGAAAAAATCAAACTCACATCTTTCATGAGAGATTTGTATGTTTCAATTCCCGGATACTACGCATCAAAACTTACTCATGCTTATTCTTACGGCGGCGCTGAGCTTTCGATTCAGACTATTGAAGCAAATTTCGGCGTTAAAATTGACCGCTACGCCGTTGTTAACTTTGATACATTCAGAGATATTGTTGATATTATGGATGGTGTTGATATAGAGCTTACTTATGACGAAATTCAGTATATCAATGCTCAGGTTGCTCAAAACGGACAAGACGATTATTTGCCATGGGATACAGAAGAGGGAATAGTACATCTTAACGGTCAGCAGGCACTCTGGCATGCCAGAAACAGAGGCGGATTAATTAACGGTACATATTTTTATATGGGTGACGATTGGGGCAGAGTACAGCGTCAGCGTGCATTTCTGGATGCGGTTATGGATAAGCTAAGAAGCTCTGCATCCCTTACCGATATAATCCAGATTGTAAATGCAGTTGGTCCTCATATTACTACTAATCTTAAAAGCAGTGAAATAACCACTCTTGTGTCAGGTGCCCTTACGTACCTTTCTTATGACGTTGAAGAGCTCACTGTAACTGACGACAATTGGCAGACAATCGAAAATGATGCTGGCGAGTGCCTTGGTATTATAGATTGGAATTTAGAACGCAGAAAAGTAGCAGAGTTTATTTACGAAGACAGTGTTATATAAATAAACAGCAGACGGATTTTAAAATCCGTCTGCTGTTTTTATATGTTTATCAAATTATAGTAAATTCCATATGAGCAGGCACCGCATCAAGATAAAGCTTTTCAGTATCTATCTGCTTAATAAAGCCGTAAAGCTCGCCAAATACAAGGGTTTTTCCACCTGTGGTAACACATAAAAGCTTTCCTGATTTAATAGATGGTCTAAACGTTAGCTCCATAGCTGAGCTACCTGCCGTAAACTTCCATGGTTTATCCGGGCGTTCCTCTTTACCCATAGCTTTAACGGTAGCAAACTTGTGCATTTTACCGTCTAAGAAAAAGCAGTTTTCAGAGCCCTCAGATGTATCGCCAACACCGCCTGCCAGACAAAGTGCAAACTGTCTGCCGCTGATTTCTGTGTTTGCATACAAAGCGTGATAACAGCTTTTTTCAGAAAGGGAGTATCTTTGCCAATCAAGGTAAGCAAAAGAATCCTCTTTATTTAAGTTATATTCAGCTCCGCCGCATCTTACAACTCCCGAGGCTCTCATATAAGGCAAAAACCTTTTGAGAAAAAAGCTTTTTTGATTTCCTTTGGCGGGAATTAAAACGTTTAAGCTGTCGCAGGGGTTTTCTTTAAGCTCAAGGTTGATGTACAGTGTTTTCTCTTTGTAAAAATCTACAAACTCACATCTGATATACCTGTTAAGAGCAGTATTTGAAAAATTCATTCCTACTCTTGTATCGGTAAAAGTAACGTCACCGTTTTTGCTAGAGGCGGGCATACTAAGCTTACCTAAAGACATATACTTTTTAAGGGTTCTGAAATCCTGTTCGCCTGTGTGAAGGTCTACAATAACTGCAGTAACCTCAGAGTTAATCCCTTTTTCGGCAACAGAAAGGTAAATTGCCGCACCGCCGCCAACAATAAGGTAGCTGTCACGCTCGGTAAGAGTAAAGCGGTTTTTGCAAAGAGATTTGTCAAAAACAAAGTTAGGCTCGCGGCTATAGCCAGCACAGTTTAGCTTACCGTTTGCATCAAAAATATTCTTTTCGTTTACGATTTCTCGCTGCACAGTGCCACCTTCTTGCCTTTTAAAACTCTGCTTATTATTATACATTATTTAAGCGTTAGTGCAATACCTTAGATATAGTTAATTTTGGGAGAATTTTATGAAACGATTGTCATTTATATTGTGTATAATTACTTTTTCCTTGTCGTTTTCAGCTTGCAGAACCGTTAATGTAACACCTGCAAATGAGCTTACATCCTCAATTTGGCGTGTTGAAAATCCGAATTCTGTTTGTGCTATTCTCGAATTTGACGTTTTTACAAATAATGCAATGCTTAAAATAACCGATGAGAAAGTGGAGAGCGTAAGTATAGAAGGCGTTTTTGCGGCAGATGAAGAGAATCTCTATATTACGTCTGATACTCTTTGCGAAACCTATGCTTTTGGGTATAAGGTTTATAAGGACCGACTGATTTTAAGCTATAACGGCTATGACCTTACTTTTGAAGCTGTAAAAGAAAAAGAGCCGTAAATTACGGCTCCATAAATCAGTATCCGAAGTTTCCGGCCAGAGAATCGTCATTTTCAATCCAATCCTCAACGTAAAGGGCGGTAAACTTATCTTTTGTGTTTCTAATAACAACTCTCGTTATACCCGCATTAATAATCGCACGTTTGCACATTGCACAGGCACTGGCGTTTTCAACGTAATCTCCGGTGGACTGTTCCTTGCCAACAAGATACAATGTTGCACCCAGCATTCTTTCGCGGGAAGCGTGGATTATTGCATTCATTTCAGCGTGTACGCTTCTGCAAAGCTCATATCTTTCTCCTCTGGGAATGTTTAATGCTTCTCTCTGGCAGTAACCAAGGTCAATGCAGTTTTTTCTTCCTCTGGGAGCACCCACGTATCCTGTAGAAATAATATGGTCGTTGTTTACAATAATCGCACCGAAATTCCGTCTTAAGCAGGTGCCTCTTTCAGATACGGTTTCTGCAATGTCTAAATAATAATTTTCTTTATCAATTCGTGTAAACATAATAATCCTCCGCGAAATTTATTTTATTTGTGGGGTATAACGTTGCGTGGTTACCGAATTCAGCTTTTAAGCTCGCTCAAACAATTCTGACAAATGTGATTATCTTTATATTCTGTTAAATCATCAGAACTGCCGCAAAAAACACATTGGGGAAGATATTTTTTCAGAACAATCTTATCATCTTCCACGAAAAGCTCTAAAGGGCTATTTTCAGCCAAATCAAACATTCTTCTTACGTTTACTGGTACAACAATTCTGCCGAGTTTGTCGATTTTACAAATATTACCGCAAGCTTTTAACATAATATACCTCCGTTCATATAAAATAAATTACCCTCCATGTCTAAATATTACCAATTTGTAACAATATTGTCAAGAATAAACTGTAAAAAATATATAACTGTCGAAGGGTGAGTTTTTAAGTTGAATTATATCTGGGCGTTTCTAATGTTCATAGCCTTTTTGTGGGCAATTATTTCAGGTAATATGGAGGCTTTGTCCGCCTCGGTTATGAATGGTGCGGCTTCAGCTGTGGAGCTTCTTATTTCTATTGCAGGTATTATTTGTTTTTGGTCGGGAATGATGGAAATTGCAGACAAAGGTGGTATAACCACATTTCTTGCAAAGCTTTTTTCGCCAATTCTTACAAAGCTTTTTAAAAATGTTAATAAAGACAGTCCCGCAATGCGTTATATAAGCCTTAATATAAGTGCAAATCTGTTAGGTCTCGGCAATGCCGCTACGCCATTTGGGTTAAGTGCTATGAAGGAACTTAAAACTCTAAATCATAACAAAGATACAGCCAGCGACGATATGCTTTTATTTGTGGTGCTTAATACGGCTTCGTTACAGCTTATTCCCACAACCTTGTGTGCATATCGCGCAAATTTCGGAAGCAATGCTCCTTATGAAATTATGCCTGCTGTGTGGCTTACGTCAATAGTAGCTCTTTTGGCAGGTGTAACCGTAGCAAAGGCTTTTTCTAAAGCTGGGGGATAGAGCTGATGAATTTTATAGTTCCTCTTATTGTAGTGACCTTTGTAGCTGTAGGGCTTATAAAAAAAGTACCGGTGTTTGAGGTTTTTTGCCAAGGTGCATTTAAAGGATTAAAAACCGTTGTTTCTATAACTCCTACTCTTTTGGGTCTTATTACTGCTGTCACAATGTTAAGAGAAAGCACGGCACTTGATTCATTAACAAGCTTTATATCGCCCTTTGCTCAAAGGTTAGGTTTTCCTGCCGAAATAGTTCCCGTTGCAATTTTAAGACCTGTTTCAGGTGGAGGTTCGACTGCTTTGCTTATTGATATTTTTGAGCGTTTAGGCCCCGATAGTTTTGCCGGCAAAATTGTCTCGGTTATGGCAGGTTCTACCGAAACCACCTTTTACGCCATAACTATTTATTATGGAAGCGTTGGAGTAAAAAAAATCCGCCACACCCTTATAGCAGGGCTTGCGGCGGATTTAACAGCTGTTATATTTTCGGTTTTAACTGTGAGACTTTTTCTTATCTGAATCTGAGCACCTTGTGCAAAAATGCTTTTCCGTTAAATGGTATAAGCGGATAAAGGTAGCTTTTTCCGCTTACAGTTTTGTTGGTTACAAGAAGAATGAGTGTAATCAATAGCCCTGCAATAAAGCCCCAGAGATTAAAGAGCACAGTAAGCACAAGTATTATTACTCTCATAAATTTTAAACAGTAGCCTAATTCATAGTTTGGCTGAGAGAAGCTTGCGATAGTAACAAAAGCCATATAAAGTATGGTTTCGGTATTAAACCACCCAGCACTTACTGAAAATTCCGAAAGTGCAATGGCACCGATAATACCCAAAGTGCCAGATAAACTGTTTGGCGTGTTAAGTGCGGCAAGTCTTAAGCCGTCTATAGTAACCTCTAAAAGTATCAATTGCCAGAATACAGGAATACTGCAGTCTTCAGTAACAAGCATAAACTTAAAAACCTGAGGAACAAACTCAGGGTTTTGCAGCATTAATAACCATAGTGGAGTTATGAGCAAAGCTCCAATGGTAATTAAAAGTCGTGCAACTCTTAAATAAGAGCCCGTAATAGGGGGGAAGTAGTAGTCGTCGGCCTCTTCGGTAATATCAAAAATAGATGTTGGCAGAATAAGCGCCGACGGAGAATTATCAACAAGGATTACAATATTTCCTTTTAATAGATTTGCCGCCGCCGAATCCGGTCTTTCGGTATATTTAATTTTTGGAAAGGGGTTGAACCATTTTTTAGGGTAAATTGCCTCAATTAAGCTTTGCTGGTTCATAGCAAGAGAGTCTACGTCAATATTATTAATTCTTTCTGTTATTGCTTTCAGCAGCTTTTTATCAACCTTGTTATCCATATAGCAAACTGCAACGTCAGATTTTGAACAATGGCTCACAAAGAAAGGTTTAACCGTGAAGTTAATATCTCTGATTCTTCGCCTGATTAATGCTACATTGCTTATCATAGTTTCCACAAAGCCGTCTTTACTTCCTCGCATAACCTTGTCGTCGTCAGGTTCGCTTGTTTGTCTTTGGGGATATGTTCTCATATCCATCAGCACGGCCTTGTCCATTCCGTCAATTATAAGCGCTGTTACACCGCAAAGTATATTCTGAATAATAAGCTTTGGGTCGTTTTCTGTTGTTACCTCGAAGTAAGGAACACAGTTCTCTGCAAATGTGTCGGCGTCTTTAAAGTAACTTTCGTCTTTAACTGAATTGAAGAAAACCAAGGTTTTCATCAGCACCGCATCTTTAACAAATCCATCAATACAATAAAGTGCTACGTTTCGATTATTGATTATGATGTTTCGTTTAATCAGATCAAAGCTTTCGTTAACTCTTAAATCAGCGTCAATAACAGCTGTGTTTTTCTCTAAACTTGTAGTCAGCATATTTATCACCTGTTGGTATTTTGCACCAGAGCCTGTAAAATATGTAACCTTTTTACCTCATTTGAAAAATATGTACAAAAGTTTTATCTGTTTTTTCTTCTTTTTCTACCCACAATATATTGTAAACCCTTTGACAAAACTATGGATTTATAGTATAAATATATTGTAAAGAAAACTTCTATGTGACTGACGGGTTTCACTGAAAACAGTGGGGGAGTGTAGAAGTTATTAGCCGACCGTCTGGGCAATTCGCTTCACATAGAAGTGAGTTGCCTTTTTTGTTGTTATATAAGTATATTTTATATAAATAATTCATTCAGTAAGGAGAGATACAAATGGAAAATAAAAACTGGATTGGATTTAAAGAAGGTGTTTGGTGCGATGAAATCAACGTTCGTGATTTTATCCAGACCAACTACAAAGAGTACACAGGTGACGACAGCTTTTTAAGCGGTGCCACTCAGCGTACAGATGCTTTGATGAAAAAAGTGGAAGGTCTTTTTGTGTTAGAGCGTCAGTTCGGCGGTGTACTTGACATTGATACAGCTACGGTTTCTTCTCTTACAAGCTATTCGCCCGGCTATATTGATAAAGAAAACGAGCTTATCGTTGGAATGCAGACTAACCGTCCCTTAAAGCGTGGTGTAAATCCCTTTGGCGGTATCCGTATGGCTCGACAGGCTTGTAAGGCTTACGGATATAAATTGAGCGATAAGATTGAAGAGGAATTTAAATACCGTACAACTCATAACGACGGCGTTTTCAGAGCTTATACCGATGAAATGCGTGCAGCCAGAAAGTGCCACGTTATTACTGGCCTTCCTGACGCTTACGGCAGAGGTCGTATTATCGGTGACTACCGTCGTGTTGCTCTTTACGGTGTAGACAAGCTTATTGAAGAAAAGCAGAAGGATAAAGCAAAGCTCGCCGCAGAAAGCTTCGACTCTCCCCAGATTCGTCTTGATGAAGAGCTTTATCAGCAGATAGCTTTCTTAGGTAAAATGAAGGAAATGGCAATGATGTACGGCTTCGATATAAGCCTGCCTGCTGAAAATGCAAGAGAGGCTATTCAGTGGACGTACTTTGCATATCTTGCCGCCATTAAGGAGCAAAATGGTGCGGCTATGTCTTTAGGTCGTGTCAGCACTTTCTTTGATATTTATATCGAGCGTGATATGGCAAACGGAGTGCTTACTGAAGAGGGTGCTCAGGAGCTTATGGACGATTTTGTTATGAAATTAAGAATCGCAAGGCACCTTCGTACCCCTGAGTATAATGAGCTTTTCGGTGGTGACCCAATGTGGATAACCGAAGCAGTTGGCGGTGTTGGTGAGGATGGCAGAACACTGGTTACTAAAAACTCTTTCCGTGTTCTCAATACCCTTTACACTCTCGGTTCTTCGCCGGAGCCCAACCTTACTATTCTTTGGTCTGTAAATCTTCCTGAGAATTTTAAGAAATTCTGTGCTAAGGTTTCTAAAGACACCAACTCTATCCAGTATGAAAACGATGATTTAATGCGTCCTATTTACGGCGATGATTATGCTATAGCCTGTTGCGTTTCAGCAATGAAGGTTGGAAAGCAGATGCAGTTCTTTGGTGCAAGGTGCAATCTGCCTAAGCTTATGCTTATTGCTATCAACGGCGGCTATGATACCACAAGCGGTATTCATATCGGCCCACAGATGCCGGTCCTTGAGGGTGACAAGCTTACTTATGATGCTGTTATGGAGCGTCTTGACGTTTATCTGCCTTGGCTTAGCCACTTGTATGTTAACACAATGAACATCATTCATTATATGCATGACAAATATGCCTATGAGAAAACTCAGATGGCTCTTCACGATACATATGTTGACCGCTTTATGGCATTCGGTGTAGCAGGCCTTTCTGTTATTACCGATTCTTTAAGTGCTATTAAGTACGCAAATGTTAAGCCTTTAAGAGACGAAGAGGGTTACATAGTCGACTTCGAAACAACGGGCGAATTTCCAAAGTTTGGTAACGACGACGACAGAGTAGACTCACTCGCCAAGGATATGACCCATAAGGTTATTACTGAGCTGAGAAAAACAAATACCTACCGCAACTCTATTCACACTCTTTCCGTTCTTACAATTACATCTAACGTTATGTACGGCAAAAATACAGCCGCAACTCCCGATGGCAGAAAAGCAGGCGAAGCCTTTGCTCCCGGTGCTAACCCAATGCACAACCGTGAGGAAAACGGAGCTCTTGCATCGCTTAATTCCATTGCAAAGCTGAGCTATGACGATTGCCGTGACGGTATTTCCAATACCTTCTCAATTACGCCCGATGCTTTAGGTAAGACTGAAAGCGAACAGGTAGAAAACCTTGTTACAATTCTCGATGGTTATTTTGCTAAGATGGCACATCACATTAACGTAAACGTAATGACACGTGAAACTCTTATGAAAGCTTACGAAAATCCCGAGGCTTATCCCAATCTTACAATCCGAGTTTCAGGTTATGCTGTTCATTTCAACAAGTTAAGCCGTGAGCAGCAGCGTGAAGTTATCAGCCGTACTTTCCACGAAGCAGTATGAGTAAGGGTTATATCCATTCTTTCCAGAGCCTCGGTACAGTAGACGGCCCTGGCGTAAGATTCGTAGCTTTCTTTCAAGGTTGCAATCTAAGGTGCAAATGTTGCCATAATCCCGATACATGGGCAAAGGTTGGAAATGCTAAAGAGTATACCGCTGAGGAAGTTGCCGATAAAGCACTCCGATATAAAGAGTACTTCAAAGATAACGGCGGTATTACTCTTTCAGGCGGTGAGCCTCTTTTGCAGGCTGATTTTGCAAAGGATATTTTTGCTTTGTCCAAGCAAAGGGGTATTAATACATGTCTCGATACTTCAGGCAGCGTTCTGAACGATAAGGTTATGGAGTTGCTTGAAGTAACCGACAGAGTATTGCTGGATATAAAATACACTGAGGATGCACTTTATTGGGAAAACGCAGGTTGTTCTATGGGTATTCCTCTTAAATTTCTCGGTGTTTTAAATGATAAAGGAATCCCCACAACCCTTCGTCAGGTTATTATCCCTACCATTAATGATAATGAGGATAATATAAAAAAGCTTTATGATATTGCTAAAGAGCATAGATGTGTTGACAAAATTGAGCTTTTACCTTTTCACAAAATCTGCCAGACTAAATATGACGAAATGAAGATACCTTTTCCTTTTGGGTGCTTGCCCACGCCTTCAAAAGAAAAAATGGAATTTCTGAAATCTTTTATAAAAGAATATCTTTAATTCAATCTCCTTCGGATGCTGATTCGGAGGAGATTTTTGCTTATAGAAATAACGTATATTTTTCTTTGGTGAATACATAAGGAATTTTAAATAAGTTTACGGTAGTTGTGTGCAATGGCAGGTTGATTATTTGTGAATTTTTGTGTAACAAATCGCGAATAAAGTTGCTATTTATTTATTAATATGTTATAATATCAAATTATTATAGGCTAATTATGTGCGAAAGGACGTGTCTGTGTGACGGTACTTGGTATAGACCCCGGCTATGCCATTATAGGCTATGGTGTAATAAGTGCTGAAAACTGTGTTTTCAAGCCTATTGCTTATGGCTGTATCACCACCGATGCAGACACGGATTTTAATACCCGCCTAAAGCTTATTTTTGAGGGTATGAATAAGGTTATTGAAAAAGCAAAGCCTGATTGTATAGCTATTGAAAAACTTTATTTTCAGAATAATCAGAAAACCGCCATTATGGTTGCCGAAGCAAGAGGCGTTATTCTTCTTGCTGCACAGCTTCATAATATTCCGATTTTTGAGTATACACCTTTGCAGGTTAAAACTGCTGTAACAGGCTACGGTAAGGCTAAAAAACAGCAGGTTATGGATATGACAAAGCGTCTCTTGAAGCTAAGGCAGATGCCAAAGCCTGACGATGCTGCCGATGCTTTGGCTATAGCTGTGTGCCATGTTCAGGCGGCAGGCACTTGTCTCAGGCAAAGGCTTATAAACGGCATTAACTAACCCTTATAGGGAGGTATGGTTATGATTTATTCCTTAAGAGGTAACTTAATATTAATGGAGCAGGGCTTTTCTGTTGTTGAGTGCGGGGGTGTGGGTTATAAATGCCACACCAGCATAAATACCCAGAAAAACCTGAAACTTAATTCTGAAGTTACTCTGTTTACTTATATGAGTGTACGTGAAGACGCTTGTGAGCTTTTTGGTTTTGCCACAAAAGCAGAGTTGCAATGCTTTAAGCTTTTAATCGGAGTTTCGGGTGTAGGGCCTAAGGTAGGCATTGCGCTCCTTTCAGATTTAACTCCTGAGCAGATTACTCTTGCAATTTCTGCCGGGGATGCAAAAACCTTAACACGGGCTCAGGGCGTGGGCCCAAAGCTTGCATCTCGAATTGTGCTTGAGCTTAAGGATAAGCTAAAGGCGTTCAATACCTCTGATATGAGTGTTGAATTTAAAGGTTCGGTTATGGAAGAAACAGGCAATGTTTCAAAAGCGGTTGCGGCATTGTCGGTTCTTGGATTTTCTGCTGCAGACGTTACACCTGTGCTTTCTAAGCTTGACCCAAGTTTAACCGTGGAACAGCTAATAGGTGAAACCTTAAAGAAGATGGGTAGATAAGTATGAGTCAGTTTAACTATAGCGAAGAATTTGATTTTGAAAACAGAATAGTTGATACTCAGGAAACTCCTGAAGATGTATTTGACGGCGATAATCCCTTAAGACCAAAAAGTTTTGACGATTACGTGGGTCAGGAAAAGGTAAATGAAAACCTTAAAATTTTTATCGAAGCCGCAAAAAAACGCGGCGAGGTTTTAGACCACGTACTTCTTTACGGCCCTCCCGGTCTTGGTAAAACCACTCTTTCTGCAATTATTGCCAACGAGCTTGGTGTAAATATCCGCATCACTTCAGGTCCTGCTATTGAAAAACCGGGAGATTTAGCTTCTCTTCTTACTAACTTAAATCAGGGCGACGTACTTTTTATTGACGAAATTCATCGACTTAACCGAAGTGTAGAAGAAATACTTTATCCCTCTATGGAGGACTTTGCAATTGATATTATCACAGGCAAAGGTCAGATGGCGGCGTCATATCACTTGCCTCTGCCAAAGTTCACTCTTGTAGGTGCCACAACCCGTGCGGGTCAGCTTTCTGCACCTTTGCGTGATCGCTTCGGTGTAATTTCCCGTCTGGAGCTTTATTCTCACGAGGAGCTTGCAAAAATCGTAACACGAAGTGCAGGTATTTTGGGTATTGATATTGATAAATATGGAGCTTTAGAGCTTGCGTCGCGCTCACGCGGTACTCCGCGAATAGCCAATCGGCTTTTAAAGCGCGCCAGAGACTTTGCTCAGGTTATGAGCGACGGTGTCATTACAGGCGAGGTTGCAAAAATTGCACTGGACAGACTTGAGATAGACTCTTTAGGTTTAGACCAGAACGACAGAAGAATGCTTCTTGCAATGATTAATAACTATAATGGCGGTCCGGTAGGACTTGAAACTTTAGCCGCCGCCATTGGTGAAGAGGCAGTAACAATCGAGGACGTTTATGAGCCGTATTTGATGCAAATCGGTTTTCTCAACCGCACACCCCGAGGCAGATGCGTAACCGCCCTTGCATATGAACATCTTGGCATTAAAAATACTGCAAATACTCAGCAATCATTATTTTGAAATTAACGAAATTCAGTATAGGAGGATTTATAATGGGTAGATTATTTGGTACAGACGGTGCAAGAGGTATTGCAAATACAGAACTTACACCTGAGCTGGCTATGAATATCGGCAGAGCTGCCGCGATGGTGCTTATAAGCGACACAGTAGAGCACCCTACTTTCTTAATCGGAAAAGATACACGACTTTCAGGCGATATGCTTGAGGGTGCACTCATTGCAGGACTTTGCTCAGTTGGTGCAAACGTTGTGCTTTTAGGTGTAGTTCCCACACCTGCTGTTGCTTATCTTATTAAAGAGTATAAAGCTGACGCTGGTATTATGATTTCAGCTTCTCATAATCCCTTTGAATTTAACGGTATCAAAATTTTTAATGACGAAGGCTACAAGCTTCCGGATTTACTTGAAGAGCAGATTGAGGCAATCGTCTTGGACGGTGAGGGTGAATATAAGGTATGCCGCGATTCTGATATCGGTAAGGTTACTCGTAAGGATGACGCGGTGGATGATTATATTAACCATGTTGTCAGCACAGTAGATTATGACCTTAAGGGCATGCGTATTGCACTTGATTGTTCCAACGGCTCATCCTCTACAACTGCAAGAAAGCTTTTTGAGGCTCTTGGCGCTGAGTGTCACGTTCTTTTCGATACTCCCGACGGAGTTAATATCAACGCAAACTGCGGTTCAACTCATATAGAAACCTTGCAGAGATTTGTTAAGGATAATAACCTTGATGCAGGTCTTGCGTTCGACGGCGACGCTGACAGATGCTTGGCAGTAGATGACAAAGGCGAGCTTGTAGATGGTGACTACATAATTGCTATTATCGCCGCAGATTTCAAGAGCCGTGGTATTCTTAAAAAGAACACCGTTGTTTGTACGATTATGACCAATATGGGCTTTAATAAATTCTGTGAAGCTAATAATATGAATCTTGTTTCTACCAAGGTTGGCGACCGTTATGTATTAGAGACAATGCTCAGAGAAGATTATAACATAGGTGGTGAGCAGTCAGGTCACGTTATTTGCCTTGACTACTCCACAACTGGTGACGGTCAGCTTACAGGTGCTCAGCTTTTAAGCCTTATTAACCGCCGACAGGCTAAGTTAAGCTCTATCGCAACTCTTATGGAACGTTTCCCTCAGGTTCTTGTTAATGTTACTATCAACCCAGAGCTTAAAACAAAGTTCTACACAGATAAAGAAATCAAAGAAGAGTTAAGTCGTGTGGAGGATATTTTAGAGGGAAGAGGCAGAATTATTGTTCGTCTTTCCGGTACAGAGCCTCTTGTAAGAGTAATGCTCGAAGGTGAGGATTTTGCCGAAATTACCCGTCTTGCAAATGAGACAGCAGCACTTATAAAGGATAAACTTTCATAATGAGATGTACTGATAAATGGCTCGATTACGAGCTTCTGGATGCTTCAAACGGCGAACGCCTTGAGCGTTGGGGTGATATTATTTTAATTCGCCCGGATACTCAGATTATTTGGAATACCAAAAAAAACGACTACCGCTGGAATAAGGCTCACGCCAGATATATTCGTTCTAATTCCGGCGGAGGTCATTGGGAATACTACAAAAAACTTCCCGAAACATGGAATATTAAATATGACGATTTGGGTTTTGTTATAAAGCCAATGGGATTTAAGCACACAGGCGTTTTCCCTGAGCAGGCTGTTAACTGGGACTTTGCTATGAATAAAATCAGCAAAGCAAACCGTCCTATTAATGTGCTAAACCTTTTCGGCTATACAGGCGGTGCAACTGTTGCCTGCCTTAAGGCAGGGGCAAGCGTTTGCCATGTTGACGCTTCAAAGGGTATGGTTAATATGGCAAAAGAGAACTCTGTTTTAAGCGGAGTTTCCGATAAATCTGTAAGATGGATTGTTGACGATTGCGTAAAGTTTGTTAATAGAGAAATTCGCCGTGGCAGACGTTACGATGCAATTATTATGGACCCTCCATCATATGGCAGAGGTCCCAACGGCGAGGTGTGGAAGCTTGAAACTGAGCTTTTCCCGCTTTTAGAGCTTTGTAAGCAGGTTTTAACCGATGAGCCCTTGTTCTTCCTGCTCAATTCCTATACTTCCGGGCTTTCTCCGGCTGTAATGGAATACACCCTCTCAAGTGTGCTTGCTGACACCTTCGGCGGTAAGGTAACTGCCGACGAAATAGGACTGAGGGTAAGCTCTACAAACTTGGTTTTACCCTGCGGAAACACCGCAATATGGGAGAGATAATTATTAATGAATCAGATTGACGTTAAGGACCTTGTTTTCACATATGAGTCCCTTGAAGAAATACAACAGAATATTTGTGACTATGTTATAAACGGGGTTTCCCTTACTGTTAAAAAAGGTGAGTTCTTAAGCGTTATAGGTCATAACGGTTCAGGTAAATCTACGCTTTCCAAGCATTTTAATGCTATTTTGCTTCCTACGGGCGGTAAAGTTTATGTAGAAGGTATGGATACTTTGGATGAAGACAAGTGCTACGATATTCGCCGTAAGGTTGGCCTTGTTTTGCAAAATCCCGACAATCAGCTTGTTGCAAGTATTGTTGAGGAAGATGTAGCCTTCGGACCTGAAAATTTGGGTGTTGAGCCTAAAGAAATACGTAAGCGTGTAGACGAAGCCTTAAAAGCTGTGGGTATGTACGAGTACCGTACCTTTGCACCTCATAAGCTTTCAGGCGGTCAGAAACAGCGAGTGGCTATAGCCGGCATACTTGCCATGAAGCCTGACTGTATTGTGCTGGACGAGCCTACCGCTATGCTTGACCCAAAAGGCAGGGAAGAGGTTCTTAATGCAATCCATACTCTTAATAAAGAGCACGGCATTACAATCGTGCTTATAACACACAATATGGACGAAGCTGTTACGTCTGACAGAGTTATTGTTATGGACGGCGGAAAAATTCTTACAGAAGGCACACCTAAGGATGTTTTCTCTCAGGTGGAACTTTTAAAAAAGCATCGTCTTGACGTACCTCAGTCTACTGAGCTTTGCTACAAGCTTCGTGCTTATGGGGTGGATATTAAAGAGCTTCCACTTAATATTGACGAATGTGTCAGCACTTTAAAGGAGGTGCTTTTATGAGCATACTCCGTACCGAAAAATTAAGTCTTACTTATGGCAAGGGTACACCCTTTGAGAAAAAAGCCGTAAATGATGTTAATATTGAGATTAATGAGGGCGAAGTAATCGGCATTATCGGCCATACAGGCTCAGGTAAATCCTCTTTGGTTCAGATGCTTAACGGCCTTTTCAAGCCTACTGAGGGTACAGTATATTTTGATGGGCAGGATATTTTTGCAAACCCTAAGGAGCTCAGAAAGATACGCTTTAATATCGGTCTTGTGTTCCAGTATCCTGAAAATCAGCTTTTTGAAGAAACTGTTGCTAAGGACATAGCTTTCGGCCCTAAGAATATGGGTCTGAGTGATGCCGAAATCAATGAAAAAGTTAAGCGTGCAGCACGTTTTGCCGGACTTAGAGAAGAGCTTTTAGAACGCTCACCCTTTGACCTTTCCGGCGGCGAAAAACGCCGTGCTGCTATTGCGGGCGTAATAGCAATGGAGCCAAAGGTCCTTATTCTTGATGAGCCTACAGCAGGCCTTGACCCTCTTGGAAAAGACGTTTTGCTGTCTCAGATTGAGGCATATCATAAGGAAAGCGGTAATACTGTTTTGCTTGTATCGCATAATATGGAGGATATTGCCCGAATTTCAGACAGAGTTTTGGTTATGAACAATTCAGAAATGGTGATGTTCGATACTCCTTCTAATGTATTCTCAAGAGTCTCTGAGCTTAAAGCAATAGGTTTGAGAATTCCTGAAATTACAGAAATTACACTTAAGCTTAAAGATGCAGGTGTGCCTATACCTGCAGGCGTTTTAACTGTAGAAGATGCCTTTAAAGAGCTTTGCAAGCTTATAAATAAAGGGGGTAATATTGATGCGTGACATTACCTTGGGTCAGTATTTTCCCTCAAATGGCGTACTTCATAAATTGGACGCAAGAACTAAAATACTTTTTTTAGTGGCTTTTATCGTTCTGATTTTTTGTTCATTTAATTTTTATGCATTAGGCTTGGTTGCTGCATTTACTATGGTAATTGTTTTGCTCAGCAAGGTTCCCGTAAAGATGTTTTTAAAAAGCCTTAAAACGATTATTCTTATCGTAGTAATCACTTCTGTTCTAAACCTTTTCTATGGAACAGGAGAGCCCATATTTGAGTGGTGGATTTTTTCAGTAACTTTAGATGGTATTTTCAATGCCATTTTTGTAACTGTCCGCATTATCTGCCTTGTAGTAGTAAGTTCAGCTCTGACATTTACAACCTCGCCTACAGATATGACCGATGGTTTAGAGCGACTTATGAAACCATTGACTGTTTTTCATATAAGTGTTCACGAAATTGCAATGATGATGACAATTGCACTTCGTTTTGTTCCCACGCTTCTTGAAGAGACTGATAAAATTATGTCGGCTCAAAAGGCGCGCGGAGCCGATATGGAAAGCGGCAACCTTATTAAGCGTATTAAGGCACTTATACCCGTTTTGGTTCCGTTGTTTGTTTCCTCTTTCCGCCGCGCTTATGACCTTGCAATGGCTATGGAATGTCGTTGTTACCGCGGAGGCAAGGGCAGAACAAGACTTAAGCAGATGCACTTTACAAAAAAAGATGCAGGTGCCTTGGTTGTGATGATATTTTTAACTGCAGGAGTTGTACTTTGTGATATCTTCCTCTAATGAAAATTTGCGTAATATTTTAATTACAATTTCATATGACGGCTCAAAGTATCACGGCTGGCAGATTCAGCATAACGCCGTTACTGTGCAGGAAGTGTTTCAGAACGCTTTATATGCAGTAATAGGCGATAGCCCCGACATTAAAGCCTGTAGCCGTACAGACTCCGGCGTTCATGCCGAAATGTTTTGTATCAGCACAAAAATTTCACATCCTATTCCTGCCGAAAGGCTTAAGGCGGCACTTAACTCTCATTTGCCTGATAGCGTTGTTGTGCTTAGTGCAAAGGAAGTTTCGCTTGATTTTCACGCCAGGTATAACGCAAAAGGTAAGCGCTATGTGTATAGGGTTCTTAATCGACCCGAGCGAGACCCTTTTTATGTTGGCAGAGCTTTGCATTACAGATATAATATTGATATCAATCTTCTTAACAAAGCATCTAAAGACTATATAGGCACCCACGATTTTACCTCTTTCTGTACTCTTGATAAGAGGGAAAAGGGCGATTTCGTTCGTACTATATATGACTTTACGGTTATCAAAAAGGGTGATATTGTGGAGTTTACCGTAGAAGGTAACGGTTTCCTTTATAATATGGTGCGTATTATGGTTGGTACTCTATTAAGTATTAATGAAGGTAAAATAGCTCCTGATGCAATTCCTGAGATTATTAAAGCAGAATCCAGAAACTCGGCGGGTCCTACCGCACCGCCGCAGGGTCTTTACCTTAACAAAGTGTTCTATGATTTATAAAGAAAGGAGGAACAGAAATTGAAAAAACGAAAAATATCTCCCCGTCATTATAAAGAAGAAATGTATGATACTAAGCGTGCAGTCTTAAGCTACGAGCAGCTTCCTCTTGAGGATTACAACCAGAATGCAGGGGATAAGGAAAAAGATAACAAAAGGTCCCTTTCTTATAAAAAAATAATCCTTGCGCTTATGGTGATAGTTCTTTTGGTGGCAATTGTTTTTGTGGTGTTTAACCGTTTTACCTGTTCAGGCTGTTCCTCTTATAATCTGAGCTCTTCTAATTTTCCTGTTTCTCTTAAGGGTTCATTAGTTTCTAACGGCAATTTTGATACGTACAGCGAAGGTTTTGCTTATGTTTCCGATACTCATTATGTAGTACATAATAACAACGGTGAAGAAGTGTTTACTTCTCAGGTTTCTTTCAATAATCCGATTATGAAGCTTAATCACAATGGGTCTTCTGTTATTTATGACTTAGGTGGTAACAAATATTCTCTGTATTCAAGCGAAAAGCTTGTGTATACAGGTGAAACCGACTCAAAAATGTATCTTGCAGACGTTACCCCTGACCTTAATTTTGCCACAGTAACCGAAAGTCATGACTATAAAGCTAAGCTTTCGGTTTATAGTGCGGCAGATACTCCTGTTTATGGCTATTCTTTTGAGGAATATTATATAACCGCTATGGCTCTTAACTCTGATGCAACAGGTGCAATTGCCTGCGGAGTAACCGGCGAGAACGGTATTGAAAAAAGCGTGGTTTACGTTTTTGATTTTACTGAAGAAAAGCCTTTAGCTTTCCACGAAATTTCTTCTGATGTAGTTTTTGATTGCGAGTATCTTGATGATGGTTCTGCTTGTGTAATTGGCGAAAATGCTTCTTATGTAATTAACGGCAGAAATTTCTCGAAAATTACTAAAAATACATATTCGCAGATGACGCTTACGTCTTACGATATAAATACCGACACGGGGGAGCTTTGCTTAAGTCTTTCTCGAAGCGGCGATGGCAGAAACTGTACAATTGAGTGCATAAATAAATCAGGTTCTATTGATTCAAAAATTGAAACTGATTATGCCGCTGATTATATATCATCCTACAAAAACAGAGTGTCAATCAGCGATGGTTCAAACATATATCTTTATTCACAAAACGGCGAATTGCTCAGCAGTGTAAAGATTACTCCCGACAGCCGTCAGATTCGTCTTATTGCTCCGGATGCTTCGGTAGCTTTGGGGCTTAAGGATATTTCACTTTATTCTTTTTAAAGGTTACATATGGTTTTAGATATTCTTTCTTTAATAATAATTCTTATTTTTGTCATAGCAGGAATAAGAACCGGAGCTGCAAAGGCAATATGCAGGTTGCTTGCGTTAGTGTCTTCCTTTCTTCTGGCAGTTTTTATTTCTCATTTTTTGGCAGAGCTTGTTTATAATGCATTTATAAAACAAACAATAATTGAAAGCGTCAGCAAAGTTGTTAATGACTCTGCATTAACAACGGCTACACAAAAGGCATCAGGTCTTATGGAGTCGCTTCCGACTGTACTTTCTAATTCTCTTGTTTACTTTGGTGTAAATGAGGCAAAGGTTTCCGAATTATTCGGTAACTCTGCAACTTTAGCTATAGAAGAAGTTATAATGACTCCCGTTGTAGGAGTTATTTCGGTTGTTTTCTTCTTAATACTTTTTATATTACTCCTTTTTGTTCTCAACAAGGTTTTTAAAGGCGTTTCAAAGTTATTTCGCCTTCCTCTTATCAGAGTGGTTGATTCTCTTGCAGGAATGGTTTTAGGTGTATTAGAGGGTTTGCTGGCAGTATATATTTTAGCTTTTGCCTTCAAGCTTATAATCCCTCTTACAGGTGGTGGTGTCTTTATACTTAATGAAGCCTATATTTCAAAGTCATTCTTTTTCTCGTTATTTTATTTTGGCGGTTTAAATACGCTTATTCAAAGCTTTATATATAGCTTTAGTAACATATAATTTATTTTGGGTGGGATATGAAATGGAATACAACAAATCCAAAAAAGTAGATTGGGCATATATTTTTACTGTGCCTAATATACTTTGTTATTTCAGAATTGCTTTAATTGCCCCGATGCTTTGTTTCTTTTTCAAAGCACGCAATATGGACTATGCAGAAGAATACACTATTTCTGCGGCTGTTTGTCTTTTGCTATCGGGTCTCAGCGATTTTTTCGACGGATTACTTGCCAGAAAGCTTAATCAAATAACCGAGCTTGGCAAAATGCTTGACCCCGTGGCAGATAAGCTTACGCTATTTGCTGTTGGTGTTTGTGTTGTGTTTATCGAGCCTGCAGTAATCCCTGTAATCGCTTTGCTGATTTTAAAAGATTTTTTAATGCTTATAGGTGCAACTTATATGCTGAAAAATCACGTTAAACCATGTGCATCTAAATGGTACGGCAAGGTGGGTACGTTTTTGTTCTATATCTCTGTAGGTCTTATTGTGCTTTTTGACCTTATTTTAGGTATGGAAGACCAGTTCAGAATTTATGCTATTATTCTGCTTACACTTACAGCGGTAATGATGATTTACTCGCTTATTCGTTATTTTATGTTTTTCCGTGAAATTATGAGAGCGGAAAAATCAAACAAGGAGGCAACAAAATGATATGTTCAAAATGCGGCAAAAGGCCTGCTGTGGTCTTTGTCTCTGTAAATAAGGACGATGCAAATCCCAAGGGCTATTGCCTTACCTGTGCTAAGGAGCTCGGCATTAAGCCTGTTGAGGATTTAATAAATAAAATGGGTCTTTCCACCGAGGATTTAGAAGCTATGGAAGAGCAGATGAATTCTATGATGGAAAATATGAACGACGGCGATATGAGCGAAATGCTCAATGCCATTAAAGAAGAAGGCTTGGTTGAGCAGATGAATCTGGCTGATTTCCAGAATGATAATTCAGATAAAGATAATGACGGCTTTTCTCCCGGAGGAGCTTCTACTTTCCCTGCGTTTTTCAACAATTTCTTTGGCGGTTCAAAGAGCGGTGACTCAGCCTCTCAGGGAAGCACAAAGCAGAACAAGAAGCAGGAAAAAAAGCAATCTAAGGAACGCAGATTCTTAAATCTCTATTGTTATGACCTTACAAGAAAAGCCAAGGAAGGCAAAACAGACCGCATAATCGGCAGAGATAAAGAGATTGAGCGTATTATTCAGATTCTCTCTAGAAGAAGCAAAAATAACCCCTGCTTAATCGGTGAACCGGGTGTAGGTAAAACAGCTATTGCCGAGGGACTTGCTATGCGTATCGCATCAGGGGATGTTCCTCAGCGACTGAAAAATAAAGAAATTCACCTTCTTGACCTTACGTCTTTGGTTGCAGGTACTCAGTTCAGAGGGCAGTTTGAAAGCCGAATCAAAGGCTTAACTGATGAAGTAAAAGCACTTGGCAACATAATTCTTTTTATTGACGAGGTTCATAATCTTGTAGGTACAGGTGATGCTGAAGGCTCTATGAATGCCGCAAACATTTTAAAGCCTGCACTTTCCCGTGGCGAGATTCAGGTTATCGGCGCAACAACTTTTAATGAATATAGAAAATATATCGAAAAAGACAGTGCTTTAGAACGTCGTTTTCAGCCTGTTACAGTAGCCGAACCCAGTATTTCAGATACTATCGAGGTGCTTGCGGGTATTAAGGAATACTACGAAATGCACCACCGCGTGGTAGTAAGTGAGGATATTGTACGTAAAGCTGTCGTATTTTCTGAACGATATATTACAGACCGCTTCTTACCCGATAAAGCTATCGACCTTTTGGATGAAGCATGCTCCTGTGCAGGACTTCGTAACAAAGAGCTTGAGCGTTTTGATAAGCTTAACGACGATAAAAAGAAGTTTGAGGTTCAGCATTCGGAGCTTTCTGCTGCTGAAGAAATTGATTACGAAAAGCTGGCAACCGTTAAATCAGAGCTTGCACGAGTTGAGCAGGAGCTCTCTGCTATTGACGAGTCAAGCCTTATTAATAACGTAACCGAAGAGGACCTTGCTAAAGTAATTGAGCTCTGGACAGGTATACCTTCCTCAAGAGTTCGTGAAAATGAGCTTTTAAAGCTTGCTGATATTGACTTGCAGCTTAAGGAAAAGATTATAGGTCAGGATGAAGCCGTAAACGCTTTAGCAAGTGCCATTAAACGCAGCCGTGTGCAGATTGCACCCAGAAGACGTCCTGCTTCCTTTATCTTCGTAGGTCCTACCGGTGTAGGTAAAACAGAGCTTGTAAAGCAGCTTTCTCAGCTTTTATTTGATACTCCAGAAACTCTTATCCGCCTTGATATGAGCGAGTTTATGGAGAAACACTCTGTTTCCAAAATCATTGGTTCACCTCCGGGTTATGTTGGTTACGACGAGGCAGGTCAGGTAACCGAAAAGGTTCGCCGCCGTCCTTACAGCGTTCTTCTTTTTGATGAAATTGAAAAAGCACATCCCGATGTTCTCAATATCCTTCTTCAGATTCTTGATGAAGGTAAGCTTACTGATGCACACGGCAGAGTGGTCAACTTTGAAAATACTGTTATTGTTATGACCAGTAATGCTGGCTCAAACAAGCGTGAAAACGCCCTCGGCTTTGGCAAGAGTGAGCAGGATGCAACCCGTGAAAAGGTTATGCAGGCTCTTTCAGAGTTCTTGCGTCCGGAATTTTTAGCCCGTGTTGATGAGGTTATTGTATTCCGTCATCTTGAAGGTGAGGATTTAGTGAAAATTGCTAAGCTAATGCTTAATGAGTATGTTCCCACATTAGAAGAAAAAGGAATTAAGTTAAGCTTTACAGATGAGCTTTGTTCTTTCCTTGCCGATAAAGTTAAGGGTGGCAGAAGCGGAGCAAGAGATTTACGTTCTGTTATCCGCAAAGAAGTAGAGCAGAGAATTGCAGAAGAAATGATTATTAAGGGAGTAGGCGGTATCGCAGGCATCCACGCTGATGTTAAAGAAAATGAAGTTTCACTCCAGATAATTTAATATGTTTGAAATGAGGACACTAATATGAAAATAAAATTTCTAAAACTAAGCTCTTTTGTTTTAATTTTATTTATATTGGTGTCCTCTTTTTCGGTTTGTTTTAATACTACTGCTTCAGCTGAAGAGACACTCTTACCTGATTTTGTAGATAACAGCCTCAGCCCTTACTTTCCTGCAATAGGTAATCAGGAAGATTTAGGTTCCTGTGTAAGCTGGGGACAGACATATTATCAGTTTACCTATATGATGAACCGTTCTATGGGTGTTCCCACAACTCCTGATAATACTTTTTCTCCTTCGTTTAACTTTAATATTATTAACGGAGGCAGGGGAACAGGAGCTTGGGATATTGATGGCTATAATAGTATGAAAGAAATCGGCAGTGTGCCCTTAAGTACAGTGCCCTATAACACTAAAGAGTGGAACAATTGGTTTGCTACAGAGCAGGTCTGGAAAGAGGCTATGCAGTATCGGATTAAAGACTATACTTACTTAAAAGATATTGGTATGGAGAGTTCTGCTATCACTTCTCCTGATGATGCCGACTTGCAAAATATTAAAACTCTGCTTGCGCAAGGAGAAGTGTTAGCTGTTACAACTCCTATTTATAGTTGGGATGTTGAGCGAATCAAGGCTCATCCCGATGTTTCGGAAAATGATAAGTATGTTGACGAGTACATTGTCAGACTATGTGATAAATCAGGTCAGGGTCATCGCTTGGCTCTTGTAGGTTATAATGATAATATCTGGACAGATGTCAATGATAACGGAAATGTTGATTCAGGCGAAATGGGTGCTTTTAAAGTTGCTAACTCATGGGGAACCGAAAGGCACAATAAAGGTTTTATGTGGATTGCTTATGATGCACTTAATATGACTTCCTGTGTTAAGGATTGCCCCGTTTCAGGTAATTATCGCCCCGAAGCTTTACATGATTTTGTAAGCATAGAGGTTATACCTTATGATTCGGATTCAGACCTTTACCTGCGTTATACTTTAAATACTGCTGACAGAAGTCAGGGTAAAGTGTATGTAACTGCGACTAAAAACGGCAACGAGTACTCTTATGAGGTTGGTGTTAAACGTCAGCATGGTATGACATTTAATAAATACTCTTACGATGGTACCACAAACCCAAACGACGGAACCATGCTTTATGCTTTAAGTAACATTGTGCCTGATGTAACTTCTGAAACCTTGCACGAATATGCTTGGAGTATTAAGTTTGAGGATACAAACGCAGACGGTAAAGTTTTTACTGTCAAAAATATGGAGATTGTAGATGAGTTTACAGGCGGAGTTTCCAAGCCGTCAAACACTTATCCCATCAGACTTGACGGTTCAAGCCAAACGGTAAACTTTCCTCAGTTTGAAGAGTATGTTCCCGTAACAACTACTGTTGCTCCTGAAACAACAGAAAAAGAAACACTCACCACAGTTCAACCTGTTATTACAGAGCCTGTGGAAAACACGACTGTTCCTGCAAGTGAAACTGAGCCTCCAAAAACAACTGTTATCCCCACAGAATCCGCAGAAACCACAGCTGAAGTTATCCCAACCACAGTAGTTTTACCTACCGAAACAACTATAATTTTCACCGAAAACACCACATTAACTACAGAGCCGGTTGAAACCACAACAGAAGCTGTAGTTACAACTTTGCCTGAGGTTGAGGAGTATGTTTACGGTGATGCAAACGGTGATGGCAACATTAAAATCAACGACGCATCTGTAATTCAGAAGTTTATAGCTTTTCTTGTTAAAGAGGATGCACTTAATCTCACAAGTGCAGATTGTAACATCGATACAAAGATAAGTGTCAAGGATGCTACCTGCATCCAGAAATACCTTGCAAAGCTTACAGGTTTTGCAAATGTGGGCGAAAAGTATACTGTGGTAGTTACACATCCTACCGATTATACAGAAATCGCAACAATTCCTGAAACACCTACTCCTACACCCACACCTACTGCAATATTCGATACAGAGGCTGCAGAGCAGACAACAGAAACCTCAATAATAACAGAGCCTTCTGAGGTTGTAACAACAATTGCAAACCAAACTGAAAGCTCAATAGCAATTTATACTGAATCTGCAGAAACCACAGAAACAACTGCAGCGGTTATTATAACTACTGCAACTCAGGAAATTACAACTGAGGCTACAGAACCAGCAACAGAAGCTCCCATAGAACCTTCAACTCCTTCTGTAACAGAGCCTGCAGTCAAAAATGTTGTTACCTTTACGAACTCCTTTGGCTGGCAGGGTACAATCAGTTGCTATTATTGGTCTGACAGCAGTCAGTCAATGAGCAAATGGCCCGGTGTGCCTATGCAAAACTCTGGTCAGAATGAATTTGGTGAGACTCTTTATACTTTAGATCTTCCTGAAGATGCGTCCTATGTTATATTTACTAATGGTAATATCCAGACCATAGATATACCGTATACAGGCGGTGAGCAGAAGTTTTATCCCGTAGCTCCTGACAGCGGCGGAAAATACACCGTAAAAAACTGGTGAATAAGCGTAAAAATCCCGACAAGCATTAATACTTGTCGGGATAATTTTATGTATTCTTATTTGTTAAGAAATCTGTTCATAAGGGTGTAGCCCTTGTCAATAAATACGCCTGTCTTCTCAGCCTCAGCTTCCGTAAACTTTTCAACGTTAGAGTTAACTTCAGCGTTGCTTCTGTAAATAAGGTAGGGTACAGGAGTACGTGAATGAGTTTTTGTGTTAAGTGGTGTGGGATGGTCAGGGCATACAAGCACTGCAAAGTCATCATCCATAGCTTCAAGAGCTTCAACAATAGGAGTAAGTACCTTTTCATCAATAAGTTCAATAGCCTTAACCTTGTTTTCTGCCTCGAATCTGTGACCGCACTCGTCAGGAGCCTCAACGTGAACGTAAACAAGTTCGGCACCATTCTTGAACTCTTCAATGGCGGCAGTAGCCTTACCCTCAAAGTTTGTATCTATGTAGCCTGTAGCACCTTCAACATCAACACTTCTCATTTTGGCACAGATAGCAATACCCTTAAGAAGGTCAACAGCAGAAATCATACTGCCCTTAACTCCATAAAGCTCCTCAAAGGAGTCAAGTAAAGGCTTGGTACCTTCACCCCAGAGCCAGATAGAGTTTGCAGGACGTTTGCCTCTGGCTTCTCTTTCTTTATTAACAGGATGGTCCTTCAGGAATTCATAGCTCTTTTTCATTAAAGGTAAGAGCTTCTCTTTAGCTTCATCGGTAGGTAAGTATTCTTTAATAGCTTTGCCTGTGATGTCGTGGGGAGGAGTAAGCTTACCGGGCTTTGCGTTACCATTGTCCCATACAAGGCAATGTCTGTAAGAAACGCCTGAGTAAAACTTAAACTCATCATTACCAAGCTCAGCTTCAACAGTTTCAATAATCTTTCTTGCTTCCTCTGTGGAGATATCATCAGCACAGTAGTCAAGAATTGTTTTGTCTTCGTAGTTTTCTTCATCAGAAAGTGTAACAAGGTTGCATCTGAAGGTTACGTCTGTATCTTTAAGGTCTATTCCGATGCTTGCAGCCTCTAAGGGAGAACGACCGCTGTAATATTTCTTAGCATCATAGCCGAGCACAGCGAGGTTTGCAACGTCAGAGCCGGGGCTCATACCGTCTTCAACAGTTCTTGCAAGACCAACCTCACCTTTTTTTGCAAGCTTTTCCATCATAGGCTTGTTGGCAAGCTCCATAGGGGTTTTACCGTTTAATGCTACACTTGGCTCATCAGCCATACCATCGCAAAGCATAACAAGATATTTCATATATATTCTTCTTTCTAAATATTAGTTTTTCTGAATTTCACCCTGACTCAATGCCTTAAGGTAAGCGTTAATGAATCCGTCTAAATCGCCATCCATAACTGCGTTGATGTTACCTGATTCAAAGCCTGTTCGGTGGTCCTTAGCTAAAGTATAGGGCATAAATACGTAGCTTCGAATTTGGCTACCCCAAGTAATTTCTTTCTGAACACCTTTAATGTCAGAGATTTTTTCAAGATGCTGCTGCTCTTTGATTTCAACAAGCTTAGAAATAAGCATCTTCATAGCCACATCTCGGTTCTGATACTGGCTTCTTTCAACCTGAGAAGCAACAACAATACCTGTGGGGATATGGGTAAGACGAACAGCAGAAGATGTTTTGTTAACCTTCTGACCGCCTGCACCTGATGCACGGTAAACGTCCATCTTGATTTCCTCAGGTGGAATAACTACAGATGTATCTTCCTCGATTTCAGGCATAACCTCAAGGGAAGAGAAGCTTGTGTGTCTTCTGCCTGCAGAGTCGAAGGGAGAAACACGAACAAGTC
>JAFTIP010000014.1 GCA_017456845.1 Ruminococcus sp. | reverse complement strand
TAATTGTCCTGTTCGTAGTTGTAGCAAAGCTTAACGTAATAACGGGTATTCGCCTCAAGACGCACTGCAAGCTCAGATTCCTCGCCATTTGCAAGACCCATGCTGTGGTCGAGTATTTCTTTCTCATCAACTATGCCGATAGTAACTGTATTGTCACCTGTGGTAAGCTGGCTATTCCTTGCATAAAGAACGTAATAGCCTGCTTCCTCGGTATCAAGAACTGCGTATAAAGGCACACTCTCTTTAGCATCAGGATTAAACATGCAGTAATAATCCTTATCAACCTGCATATGCTGACCGTTGATTTTTAAAGTATCAAAACGTAAAGAATATGCACCTGTTTCTTCAAGCTCTATCTCAGCGGCACTTGCGGTAAAGGGTACGGAGCAAACCGCACCAAATATGAACATTACTGAAAGCAATAAAGCTAAAAGACGTTTGGATTTTTTCATAGGTATCCCTCTTTCAAATTGATAAGTAAATTATAAAACTATATGTAAGCACAGTCAATGAACGAGAGTAGAAAAAATCCTCTCCTAAAATTGGCGATATTCACCACAACTCTTAACTTTTCACTATTCACTCTTCACTAAAAAAGGCTTCTTCTCGTTTGAGAAGAAGCCTTTGCTTATAAGTTAGTTTGTCTGACCTGCTGTTTTAAGAGTTACGTCGTGGTAGCCGCCCTCAACAATAGAAGTAGAGGAAACAACAGTAAGTTTTGCGTTTTTCTGTAAATCGGGGATGTTTATAACACCGCAGTTGCACATTGTGGACTTAACCTTGTAAAGGCTCTTTGCAACGTTGTCCTTAAGAGGACCTGCGTAAGTTACGTAAGAGTCAACGCCCTCTTCAAAGCTTAATTTTGTCTTGCCGCCGAGGTCGTATCTCTGCCAGTTACGAGCACGGTTAGAGCCTTCGCCCCAGTACACCTTAACATACTGACCGTTGATGATAAGCTTGTTTGTGGGGGACTCGTCAAAACGAGCGAAATATCTGCCAAGCATCATAAAGTCAGCACCCATAGCAAGAGCTAAAGTCATATGATAGTCGTGAACAATACCGCCGTCGGAGCAAATAGGAATATAGATACCTGTTTTCTCAAAGTACTCGTCTCTTGCTGCTGCAACCTCAATAAGAGCTGTAGCCTGACCTCTGCCGATACCCTTTGTCTCACGTGTGATACAAATGGAACCGCCGCCGATACCAACCTTGATAAAGTCAGCGCCTGCCTCAGCAAGGAACATAAAGCCGTCGCGGTCAACTACGTTACCTGCACCAACCTTAACAGAGTCACCGTAGTTATCACGGATGAACTTAAGAGTCTTTGCCTGCCAGCAGGTGTAACCCTCGGAAGAGTCGATGCAAAGCACGTCAGCACCAGCTTCGATAAGAGCAGGAACTCTCTTTTCATAGTCAAGAGTGTTGATACCTGCACCTACAACATAACGCTTGTTGGCATCTAAAACCTCGTGGGGATTTTCCTTATGCTGAGAGTAATCCTTGCGGAATACAAGATACATAAGTCTGCCGTCTTTATCTACAATGGGAAGGGAGTTTAACTTGTGCTCCCAGATAATGTCGTTAGCTTCCTTAAGAGTTGTTGTTTCGGGAGCTGTAATAAGCTTCTCAAGAGGAGTCATAAAGGACTCAACCTTAAGCTCTGCATCCATACGGCTTACACGGTAATCTCTGCCTGTAACAATACCTAAGAGCTTGCCGTTAGGTGTGCCGTCCTCTGTAACTGCCATTGTGTTATGGCCTGACATTTCGTAAAGATTAAGAACATCTGCAAGAGTATCGTCGGGCTTTAAGTTAGAGTCTGAAACAACAAAGCCTGCCTTATAATTCTTAACTCTTGCTACCATAGCAGCCTCATCCTCAATAGACTGAGAACCATAAATAAAGGAAATACCGCCTTCCTTAGCAAGAGCAATTGCCATAGTGTCGTTAGAAACGGACTGCATAATTGCAGATACCATGGGGATGTTCAGCTTGATAGAGGGCTCTTCGCCTTTTTTAAACTTTACAAGAGGTGTGGATAAGTTAACATTTGCAGGGATACACTCCTCCGAAGTATAACCGGGAATAAGCAGGTACTCGCTGAATGTTCTTGAGGGCTCCTGATAATAAAAAGCCATATTTCTCTCTCCTTTAACTAAATTTAATGCTTGAATATATTTGATTTATGATACGACAATTTTAATTAAAAGTCAAGATATTTAAAGTAAAAAAACTTGGAGTTTAAAACATAAAAACTGTCCCCTTTGCATAAAAGAGGACAGTTTTAGTCTTACTTATAAATATTATTGATTACATGGCGTTCCTTAATTTTCCAGTTATCAAAATTTCTGGCTGAGCCTGTGATTTCATACTCAACGATTTCATCAAGGTCGCCTTCTACATCTTTCTCAAAAAGATACTTACGGGTAATAACCTCATCCTCGGCTACCTCAGAGTAAGCCTTGCCGTAATCTACAGAGGGAGTTACGCCTGCAGACTTGATAATTGTGGGAATAAAGTTAGCCTGACAAACAGGAGCCTCGGAAATCTTAAGAGGTGTACCTGACTGACCCTTTTCCTTAACAAGCAAGGAAGTAATTCTTGCAGAGGGAACGTCCTTGGTATCGTAAATGCCTGATGCGTGGTCGCCTGTGATGATGATTGTTGCATCCTCATAAACGCCCTTAGCCTTAAGCTCTGCGATATACTCCTTTATAAACTTAAACACACCTCTGCTCTGCTGTAAGGAAGTAGAGTTACCATCGCCTACATTTGCGCAGTTCTCGTCAACGTTAAAGGGGTAGTGACAGCCTCTTAAATGGAGGAAAGTGAAGTTATTCTTAGACTTCTCAGAAAGGCCCTGCTGAGTAAAGTCAGCGTAAACCTTAGCGTCGTCAATTACATACATAGACTGTTCAACTTCCTGAGAAGCAAAACCTGTGAAGGTTCTGGTAGAAACACCGATTGCATACTTAAGGACGTCGGGACAGTAGTTATAGGCAGAATAGCTTATCATGGCACTTAAAAGACCCATGGGGTCGTTAAGTTTTGCAGCATCGCCTGCATCTACTGTGTTGCTGATGTCGCCCATTTCATTGGCATCAGAATAAACGTACCAGTTGGAGCTGTAGATGTTTACATCATATCCGCCTGCTGACATATCATCAAGGAAAGTACCTGTGGTGTACGCTTTTGTAAAGTACTCTGTTCTTGTACCTGAAAAATCATTTTCCATGCCTGTAAGCATTGATGTAACAGCAGGGTAGGTTCTGGCATAAAGAGAAATATTATCTAAATAAGATGTAAAGCCGTCAAAATCCGCAAAAAAATCGGGGTCGTAGGCTAAAAGCTCGTTATAATAAGACTGGTCAAATCTATCCACAACAAAAACAACCACGTTGTCATTTGAAGAAATGTCAAACATATTCTCGCTTGACAGGAAAGCAGAGCCTTTTTTCTCTTCGGGGGCACTTAAAACGGTTTCTAAAAGTCCTGCTCCCTGCATTGCAAAAACAAGCACCAAAAGGTAAATAACTACCATTTTGGCAATGCCTGCAACCTTTTTAAGCTTGCCCTTTGCTAAAGGTGCACCGATAATCAGAACACCCAAAACAATCCATAAAAGAAGATTAGGTATACCAAAAGCGGGCATCTCGGCACCTGCGTTACCGTCACCGATAAGGCCCATTGTCCAACCGTTGAAGAAGAGCGACTGCAGATATCCGCACACCAAAAGCCATGTAATAACGCTTACCATAACGGTGTGCATTTTGCCCGTGGCAAGCAGAAGTATTGCAGATAATATCACAAAAAATACAACCGCCGCAATTACCATAAGCGGAACCAGCATATGGGCGTAGATGTTGTTATCCTCAAAAAATCCGCGGTTAGACTCTGAGAAGAAAAATCCCAAAGGACCTGCAATAAAGAAGCTGAAAGAAAAAGCTAAAGATGCCAACAGAGAAATTATAATATGCGACTTTGACATAGAAGTCTTTTTCTTAGCTTCGTTTCCGCTTTTTTTAGAGGCGGTTTTGGTCTTTTTATTCGCCATTAAAAACAATCCTTTCAATAATAATATACCTTCGGGAAAAAATTCCCCACAATAATCCTTATAATATCATATAAAAAGCCAAATGTAAACAAAAAATCCTTCCCCAATTTATGAAGAAGGATTTTACGTTTAAATAATTAGTTTATCAAAGAGTTGATGCAATCATAGTCGCATCATTTGAAATCTTCTTGGGAAGCGACGTCTGCTTTACTATTCCTATAATTGCCGTAATCATAGGAATCATGCAAAGGAACCACCCTACTACACATCCTATGATTTTTCCCGTCCACTCAGCATCCGAATAATTAATCATAAGTGTATCATTCATTTTTGTTATGGTTGCTTTAATGCCTTCACCTAAACCTAAAAGCATATTAATTCCGCCTGTGCCTTTGTCAAAGGCAATCGTACACATACCGTTCATATTTGCCACATTTACATCGTAACCCTTTACACGATATGTATCAGCTAATTTTGCCGCAAAAACCTCCATATCAAAAGTAGGGTTAACGTTAAACATAACGTTGTTTGCCATAATAATCTCCTCCTAAAATTAATTTATACTAAAATCGTCTGTAAAACCAGACAATTAAAAGTAATCCTAATGATATTAACCCCATTGTAAACTCTGCTTTATCTGAAATTTTTACTCGGTTTTGTATTACCCCACGAAAAACTACATAAAGTGTTGCCAATGTAAAAAGTAGAAATAACGGATGATATCTGTAGGCAGATACAAAATCCAGCTTAAGCATACTAAAAATAGCCCTTGACATGCCACAGCCCGGACACGAAACGCCAAAAATGCGATATATGGGGCAACCTATTAAAACGGACCATAATAGTAACAAAGCCAAAGCTAACATGCTTAAAAGCAGCCTTTTTTTCATAAACAAAAATCTAATAATATGCCCAGTTATAAGGTAACTCATTTACTACCGTTGGTAATGCAACCACTAAAACAACTGCTAAAACAATGATAAGCAACATAATAACCAAGGTAAGAATCCCAATTATTAAACCAGCTATAGCAAAGCCTCTGCCTTTTTCCTCTGCACGCTTTGTCTCATTAAGAGCTATTGCTGAAAGTACGATTGATGCAACTGTTACCGCACCGTATAGGCTAAAAACCAAAGAAACTACAGATAATACAAACCCCAAAACCGCACAAACATTATACTTCCGTTCAGGCTGAACAACATAATGCACCGTACCTGTCTGAGTATTCACTCCACAATAAGGGCATATCATTGTTCCCCCTGCATATTCTTTTCCGCATTTTGAGCAATACATAATTATCCTCCTATATTAAGTACAGCCGTCAGATTATTTGATAAGCTGTGGATTTCTTTTGATAATTGTTTCCTTTTTAAGTATTGGCATAAGATATCCGTCTGTATACTGTTTTTAAGTTGCATAAGCCCAAAATCCTTAAACCACAATACTTCTGAAACCGATCCGTCTTTACCAATAAAAGCTATAGCCTCTAATCCTATTATCGCACCCAAATATTTCGTAAGTTTTTGCTCGGCTCTCTTTATAATTTCGATTTCACCAAGCAAATTAAAGCTTTCTTCCGAAAATTCTCGAAAACCTGCCGCCGCAAAATCTCCGCACACAAATCCAACTACCGAAAAAAATGCCAATAGGCCAACGCATACCGCTATGCATATAAAACTTCCGCCTATCCATAATTCATATATAAAATTTGCTCTCAGTAAAAGCAAAACCATTCCTACAAAAATCAGAATCACGCTCGCTATTCGAATCCGCCTACGGCTTTTCCGTGAAACAAAACGGATTTTCCATATGCTCACTGCTTTTGTAAGCAAAAACACAGCCACACCAAAGCCAAGACACAATCCCGACAAAATTATTGTAATCACACCATAAATAAACAAGTTATCACTCCTGAAAATCAGCAGGATTTTTCTTTTTCTATAAATATAATAGTAAAAATATTTACTAAAGTCAATAGTAAATTTATTTACTATGGTACACTATTTTTGATTCAAGGTGGTGATGCGGTGCAAACGTTTATAGAAAAACTAAGAGGTTTAAGAGAAGACAATGACCTTACCCAAACGGAAATAGCAGAATTTTTAGGAACATCTCAAACTATGTACGCAAGATACGAGCGAGGTGCCAACGAAATGCCAATACGACACCTTGTTGCCTTATGTAAGCTTTACAACGTTTCTGCCGACCAGCTTTTGGGCACCGTACCCGATAAACAAAAAACAATAGGAACAGCAAACAAAAAAGCCTTTTGCAAGCAATAAGCTGCAAAAGGCTTTTAGTTATTTATACAAATCGGAGCGTTGTATTTCTTATTTTAAGGATGCGGCGACTCCGTCCCTCGGTGCCCTGAATCAGCGAACTCTTTCGTCGCCCCAGAAGAAAAGTGCCACTGTGCCGGGGCCTGTGTGGCTGCCGATGGTGGTGCCGATATCGAAAATCTCAACCTTGCCTGTAAGCTTGGGGAACGCCTCCTCAACAAGCTCGGCAACCATCTGAGCATCCTCTAAGCAAGCAGAGTTACATATAAAGCATCTGCCGCTATAGTCAAGACCACCCTGTGCGTGCTGCTTCATCATCTCAGCAATACGGGGAATAACACGCTTTTTGCCGCGGATTTTTTCTCTGGCAATAAGCTTGCCCTCGTCATTTACATTAAGCAAGGGGCAAATTCCAAGAACACCGCCGATAAAGCCTGATGCCTTAGAAACTCTGCCGCCCTTTACAAAATAAGTAAGGTCGGTTGTAAAGAACCAATGGTGAAGCTTGTTTTTGTTATCCTCTGCCCACTGGTAAAGTTCCTCAATGCTCATGCCCTGTGCCTTAAGCTCAGAAAGCTTAGCCATAAAAAGACCATAACCCGAAGAAGCCGCAAGAGAGTCAACGTGGTAAATCTTTCTGTCAGGAAACTCCTGCTTCATTTCTTCAATAGCAAGACGGGCAGAATTGTATGTGCCGGAAATGCCCGAAGAAAGGCTTAGGTGCAAAAGGTCCTTGCCGCTATTAAGAATTTCGCGGAAATAATCCTTGAATTCGTCCTGATTAATCTGGCTTGTAGAGGTGTCAGCACCATCTGCCATAGCCTTGTAAAATTCCTCATAAGTAATGGTTTTGCCCAAATCATCTGGATAGGTTGTGCCGTTAAGTCTGAAAGTAGAGCAGATATAGCTTACGCCCAGCTCATCAAACTTCTTTGCGCTAAGGTCTGCTGTTGAACAACAGCTTAAAACAAAATCGCTCATATTATCCTCCGAAGGTTTGTTTTTATTTTAAAATTATCAGCTTATAATATACATTTAAATTGCAAAAATCTCAACCTACTGAGAGGTTTTGCATTCTCTCTTAAAATTTAATTAGTAGAATTTGTTTTTTTGTTCTCTACCCATAGTAGAAACCCTGTGTTGATGCGGTTTTTCGAAAGCAGCCAAGCAGTTTGCTGAGCCCCGCCAATATTGAAATAACATATGCAATATGATATTATATAAATATATTATTTTTTGGAGAAAGCTATGAATTCAAAAGAAAAAGCCCCTAAACTATGGAGCAAAAACTTTACAATACTAACTCTCGGCTCTTTTGTATCTATGCTGGGCAATTCGGTGTCGGGATATATTATCAGCCTTATGATTTTTGATATGACAGGCTCAGTGTTTCTTTTTTCAATTTTCACCGTTTCTTTTTATCTGCCCAAGATGCTGTTTTCTATGTTTGCCGGTGCATACATGGACCGCTTCTCGCGGAAAAAGGTTATTTACAGCTTAGATTTTCTTTCGGCATTTTTATACGGAGTAATATTTTTTATACTTTTTTTTCGAATTAATTTCTACTGGCTTTTTCTTATTTTAGTTCTGATTGTAGGAAGCATCAACGGAGTTTATGAGGTAGCCTTCAACTCACTTTTCCCCAACACAATCTCAAAAGACGTTTACTCCAAGGCTTACGCAGTTTCTTCTATGATTCAGCCCCTTGCTCTTTGTATGATTCCTGTAGCATCTCTTGTGTATTACAATGCCGGCTCTGCAGCGCCATTATTTATTTTCAATGCAATCGCCTTTCTCACCGCAGCAATTTTCGAAACCCGTATCGACGCCCCTGAGGGTCACCTCAGTTCGGAAGAAAAAAGTCTTACTTTCTCAGCTTATAAGAATGATATAAAGGAAGGCTTTCGCTATACTGCCTCTGACAAAGGGCTTCTTGCTATTACGGTTTACTTCTGTATTATGAACTTTGCCTCAGGCGCCTACGGAACTCTGGCACTGCCCTTCTTTAAAAGCAGTCCTGAGCATTTTGCCAATGCCGAAAGCCAGTTCCCTTTGCTTTTCTCAGCATTAAACAATTTCGGACCCTTCGGCAGTTGGCTGCAAGGTATTTTTGAATATCTTTGTAACGATACCGCCACCCTTTACACCTTTGTTATGGCGTTTGGCGTTGCCGGCAGGCTTCTGGGAGGCTTGTTTCAATACAGACTTAAGTACAGCCACAAAATGCGTTTTACAGTTTCCGTAATCTGCTGCGTATTTATAGGAATTTTAGATATGATAATGCTTTATCTGCCTGCAAGGTTTATTATGCTTTGCTGTCTATTAACGGGGCTTTTATCAATTGCAGTTTATAACATCCGCCTTTCCACCACTCAGGCCTACGTTCCGGATGCTAAACGTGCAAGGTTTGTAAGCTTTTTCGAGATGATGTTTGCAGGCGGTAACATTTTAGGCCAGATTTTTTCAGGTATTTTCGGCGAATTTATTCACGGCAGATTTATAATATCCGCCTTTAACGTTATCAATATAATTGTTCTTTTTGCCGTAATTGTGGGCAATGCAAAATACGTTAAACAAATTTACAATATCGAAATCAAAGAAGAAAGTAAAGCCAATATATAAAAAACACTTCCTCAGAAAATTCCGAGGAAGTTTAAAATCATCTTAAAATAAGGGGCTGGATTTTTCTGAAATCGCCGTCCATAACGGTAAAGTCGCTTAAAAGCTTACCTGTAATGGGTGAGGAAATTTCCTGGTGAATGTAAAGACTGCGGATACCAAAGTTGTAGGCACCGCTGATATCAGAAATAAAATCGTTACCAATCATTATAGACTCGATTTTCTTAAGCTTATACTTCTTGAATAAAATATCGAAAAACTCAACGTCAGGCTTACTTACGCAGTGGTCAGAGCTAATGAGAATTCCGTCAAAATAATCGTAAAGTCCCATCATCTTAAGTTCGGGCACGGTGAAGCTTCTCTGAGCATTGGAAAGCAGATAAATCTTTTTGCCCTTCTTTTTAAGTGCTTCAAGAAAATCAATAACGCCGTCGTAAAGCTTGATAAACTCTGTGGAAACACAGCGGAATACTCTTGCGGTAAACTCTACCTCTTCGTCTGTGGGGATATAACCCTTGTTCTCATAAAGCTCACGGAAAACAATCGTAAGGTCAATGTCAACGAACTTTCTCTCAGGGAACTCTGCTCTTACCTTTGCTTTTTCTCTTGCACAAAGCTCTTTGTATAGTCTGCGGATTTCAAACATTGAGTAGTGACACTGCTTGTAGCCGTAAATCATAACCATTTTTTGCCACAACGCGTCACAATCCTCGTCAGTTCTGATATCAATCAGAGTGCCGTACAAATCAAAAATATAATTCTTAAACATTTACACTACCCCTTGTTATATAATAAGCTTTTATGAATTCAGTATAGCACAAGGCTTATTAAAAATATAGTGGTTATTTTTTATTTTTATGGCAGTTTTTTGCCTTTATTTTTATAAACAATATCATAAATAAAAGAAATGGAAAGAAGATAGATAAAATATGACGTCAAAGGAAATTGCACTTAAAGCAGTAAACAACCTAAAAATAAAATATCCTGACGCAATTTGCTCGCTGATTTATTCTGACCCCTTTGAGCTTTTAGTCGCAACCCGACTTTCGGCTCAGTGCACCGATGCAAGGGTTAATATGGTCACTCCTGCCCTCTTTGAGCGTTTCAAAGGGGTTGATGCCTTTGCTGATGCTGATGCCGAGGAGGTTGGCGAATACATCAAAAGCTGCGGGCTTTACAAAACCAAAGCAAAAGATTTGGTAAGAATGGCTCAACAGCTAAGAGAAAACTTTAACTCACAAGTCCCCGATACTATAGAAGACCTCACAACGCTTTCAGGCGTTGGCAGAAAGACCGCAAACCTTATTGTGGGCGACGTTTATGGCAAACCCGCCGTTGTGGTGGATACGCATTGTATTAGAATTACCCGAAGGCTTGGGATTCACAGCGAGAAGGACGCAGGAAAAATCGAAAAGATATTGAAATCTGTTCTTCCTCCTGAGGAGTCAAACGACTTTTGCCACCGTTTAGTATTGTTCGGTAGAGAAATCTGTACCGCAAGAAATCCCAAATGCGATATTTGCCCGTTAGGCGACTTTTGCCCCAAAAAGATATAACCGAAATTTAAAAAGGACTGTATTATGGAAAATTTTAAGGAAACATCAAAACAAATCAGGCAACTTTCAAATCGAGCGACCTTACCCATACTTGTCTACGCTGTGCTTTATCTTGGCTTTACTGCCTTTGTGCCTGAGCTTATAACAGATGCACTGCGTTCACAGGGTATAACATTAAGTGACAGTGCCGACAACCTGATGCGGTATTTTTTCATTTATCTGCTGATTGTACCCCTTTGTATGCTTATATACAAACTTTTCAGCAAAAACCGGAATGTAACACTTAAGTCAGGATTCAAAAAGCCTGAAAAGCCCCTTGGCTGGTGCATAAAATGGACGGTTATTGCCATTGGTGCGTCAACAATGTTAGGGGCTGTACCTACACTTATTTCAAGTGTTTTGCAGATGGTTTTCGGCACATCCGTATCACCTCTGGACAGCCTGTTTTCTACTCAAAGCCTATCAGTAATAGATGTACCAAAAACCTTGGGAGCCGCTATTCCCACACTTATTTTAGCACCTATATTTGAGGAGCTTCTGTTCAGAGGCTTGATTTTCAAAAACAACAAACCTTTAGGCGAATTCTTCGCTATTATAGTTTCAGGCTTATTCTTCGGATTATGGCATCAGAACCTGCCTCAGGTATTCACCACAGCTTTTATGGGAATGTTCTTCTGCTTTATTTACCTCAGAACAAAGTCAATATTCCCAGCGATAATTGCACATTTCTGCAACAACCTTGTGGTTGTTATCCGTGACCTTATTGCAAGCGGTCTTGATCTCGGCAATATAAAGCTCAAACCAATTGAAACTTTACTGGACAATTGGGTGTTACTCATAGTTTTCTTCTTATATGCCATGGCATTGAGCGGTCTTATTATTACAGGACTTGTTCTTTTTATCGTTGAGCTTGTAAAACGTAAGGAATTTAAGTTTGAGAAAAGTGCTCTCGAAATATCCGGTAAGAGAAAGGTTTTCACCTTCTTTACCGCTCCAGTTACCTTGGTTGTTACGGTTTACCTCATCACAATATCTGTGCTGAACACAATTTTCGGCTACTTCTGGTTTTTAAAATAATATTTTTACAAATAGTAAAGCCTGAGTATTTTCATACTCAGGCTTTTATATTTAATACATTGTAATGTTCGCATCAACCGCAGACATTTTTGCATAGGCATAGGCTTCATCATCAAAGCTTATTTCTATATCCACAGACTTATTAGTACCGTCTTTATACTCTACGGTCAAAGTTATTGTATCGCCGAAATATTTGTTGTAATCTTCAGCTGTCTGCAAAATCTCGCATTGCTCCTCAAATGTAGCTGCAACTGCTTCTATCCTGTCAAAACCCGGCAGCCAGAACAAATATGTTTCCTCTGTGTCTACAGGTAAATCATAAAGCTCACTTCCTGCTACAAAATAATCAAAAACTCTGCCACCCTCAATTACATTATTCGCACTAAGACGGTGTAAGTCATCTCTGAAATGCAGGATTCCGTTCTTAGCTTTTAAATCATAAGAAACAATGTCATTGCCCGTCAACTCAAGAGCAATGTGGTCTACAGACAATGCACTTACTTTCTCATAATCCTTATTAATTAGAGAATATTCTTTACTGACTTTTGTGCTTTCAGTACCGACTGTGGCTATATTATTCTCTGCTCCCTCTGCGTGGGCATTAATAACAAAACCGAACTCCTCAGGCTTATTTGACTGTATATCAGTTTTTCCGAAACCTACAGCAAAAGCTAACGCACATACAAGCACCAAAGCGGCACAGGCTACCGATACAAAGGGTTTAATGTTTTTACTTTTCACTTTTTCTTCCTCCAATCTTAAACTAAACTTATAAGGCGGTGAAACATTGCAAAAGTCCTGCAACTTTTTTTCGAGTAAATCTATGTTTTTCATTCTCCCAGCCTCCTTTTAATAATACTTTTTGCGTTGTGAAGTCTTGACTTAACAGTTCCCTCGGGGATATTTAGCATTTCTGCAATTTCTTTAAGGCTGTAATCCCTAAAATATTTCAACACCAGAACCGTTCTCAGCTTTTTAGGCAAGTCCGAAATGATTTTTCTCAGCTCAAAATAGGCCTCAGGGGTTAGGGTGCTGTTGTCAGGAATAGAATTCATATAATACTCCTTATCCTCAAGAGTATTAAAAATCGCCTTGTTTTTATTGTAGCATAGCTTCAGGGTGTTCTTATATGTGTTAACACAAATTGCAAACAACCACTTGTCAAAGGGATAGTCGCTATTATATTTAGAAAAGTTTTTCATCGCCTTTAGCCAAGTATCCTGAAACAAATCCTCAGCGTCCTGAGTGTTAAGGCAAAGAGACAGACAAAGACGGGACAAATCCTCGGAATATAAATCAACATATTCTTCAAAAATTTTGTTCATCCTTATCCCCCTTTCGAAAGCTTTCATCATATATACAACTAAAGTACCATATAAGTTCAAAAAAATATAGCCTGAGTATTTTTAAAATACTCAGGCTTATGTTTTATTTACATTTCGTCGTGGTCAAAGTCGCCGTCGCTCATAAACTCTCTGCCGACAACACGCTTTGCCTCACGCTGTTTTTCAACCAAGTCGGAAAGCAGATTCTTGATTTCTCTGGAATTTTTGATTCTGCGGATATAAAATTCAGGTGTTGACTTATCTGCAGAGCAACAATGAATCGTACCCAATCCAAAAATACGCTGAGAAAGAGGACGGTTAAGAGTAAGGTCCATAATTCTGTAAAGTCTTATTTCCTCTTCTTTTTTAGAAAGAAAGCCTGTTTCTACATAAAGTTTTTCCTCAGTAAGCTTATAAATTGTAAAGCTCCAAGGCAAGCCGAACAAAATTCTCTTTCTGTCTTTCCAGATAAATTCAATGTTATTTTTATTAACCATATTAAAACCTCCCTAATATGTATATAGAATATCATATAAAACCGATTTTGTCATCTGTAAAATTTAATTATTGAAAATCAAATGTATAATTCCCGATAATTAATGTATATGTAATAAAAAAACCTCAGAGCGTTAACTCTGAGGTTAAATTACTATTGGGTATACACCCTGAAAACTGAATAAAGTGTAGAGAAAAAGCGTAGTTGAGATTGGGTAAGACCAAGAGATAACTAAATAGTTATGTGGTCAAGCCCTCGACCTATTAGTACTGCCAAGCTGAACATATCACTATGCTTACACACGCAGCCTATCAACCTCGTAGTCTACAAGGGGTCTTACTCGCATAAAGCGATGGGATATCTAATCTTGGAGACGGTTTCACGCTTAGATGCTTTCAGCGTTTATCCGATTGTACATAGCTGCCCAGCTGTGCCACTGGCGTGACAACTGGTGCACCAGAGGTACATCCATCCCGGTCCTCTCGTACTAAGGACAGAGCTCCTCAAATATCCTGCGCCCACGACAGATAGGGACCGAACTGTCTCGCGACGTACAGAACCCAGCTCGCGTACCACTTTAATCGGCGAACAGCCGAACCCTTGGGACCGAATACAGCCCCAGGAT
>JAFTIP010000013.1 GCA_017456845.1 Ruminococcus sp. | reverse complement strand
GCAGACCCTTAACCAGATGCTTGTTGAAATGGACGGCTTCGGTGCAAACGAAGGTGTTATAGTTATTGCGGCTACAAACCGCCCCGACATCCTTGACCCTGCACTTTTACGTCCCGGCAGATTTGACCGTCAGGTTATGGTAGGTTACCCCGACATCAACGGCCGTGAGGCAATCCTTAAGGTTCACGCAAGAAAGAAGCCTTTAGCCCCCGATGTTAAGCTTAAGACAATTGCAAAAACTACAGCCGGCTTTACAGGTGCAGACCTTGAAAACCTTCTTAACGAGGCAGCACTTTTAGCCGCAAGAAAGAATAAAAAAGCCATTACTATGGAAGAGGTAGAGGAAGCTACAATCAAGGTTGTGGTTGGTACCGAGAAAAAGTCCAGAGTAATGAACGAAAGAGAAAAGAAGCTTACAGCTTATCATGAGGCAGGCCATGCACTTGCTTTCTACGAGTGCGAAACTCAGGACCCTGTTCATCAGATTTCCATTATCCCCAGAGGTATGGCAGGCGGCTTCACAATGCCTTTGCCCACTGAGGATAAGTCTTACAGAAGTAAGAAAGAAATGGAAGAGGACATCGTGGTTTGCTTAGGCGGCAGAGTTGCCGAGGCTTTGGTGCTTGGCGATATTTCCACAGGTGCTTCTAACGATATCGAAAAAGCAACTGCTACCGCACGTAATATGGTAATGAAGTATGGTATGTCTGAGTCTTTAGGCCCCATTAACTATGGTGCAAGCGGCGGCGAAGTGTTCATCGGCCGTGATATGGGTCAGGTTAAGGACTATTCCGAGGCAACTGCCGCTAAGATTGACGGCGAGGTTTACCGTATTATCTCTGAGGGCTACAAGCGTACAGAGGATATCCTCAACAAGTATATGGATAAGCTCCACGAGGTTGCAGGTTATCTTATTGCTCACGAAAAAATGAGCGGCGAGGACTTTGATGCTATGATGAAGGGTACATTTGTACTTGAGGCTGAGGTTGAGGAAGAAGCAACCGAGGAATAACTCGTCAGCCACGAGAGGGCGTTTCGCCTTTGTAAAAATTAATTTAGAGATATCCTCCGTTTAACGGCGGGTCGATTATAGTAGGGACAGTCGTAGCGGCTTGTCCCTACTGTGTTATTTTAGTTTTTTGAAATATTTACCAAAAGGAGTGTGTAATATGCCACAGGATAAAATTTCGGTACGTGGTGCCAGAGAACACAACCTTAAAAATGTAGATGTGGATATCCCCAGAGATAAGCTTGTTGTTATGACAGGACTTTCAGGCTCGGGTAAATCTTCACTTGCCTTCGATACAATCTATGCCGAGGGTCAGAGGCGTTACGTAGAGTCCCTTTCTTCTTACGCAAGGCTTTTCTTAGGCCAGATGGACAAGCCCGACGTTGATTCTATCGACGGACTTTCTCCGGCTATTTCCATTGACCAGAAAACCACATCAAAAAATCCCCGTTCCACAGTAGGAACCGTTACAGAAATTTACGATTATCTTCGTCTTTTATATGCCCGTGTGGGTGTGCCTCATTGCCCCACCTGCGGCCGTGAAATCAAAACCCAGTCGGTAGACCAGATTGTGGATAAGGTGCTTAAAATGGATGAGGGTACAAGAATCCAGATTCTTGCCCCTGTTGTAAGAGCACGCAAAGGTGAGCACCAGAAGGAACTTGAAGCAGCCCGCAAAGGCGGTTTCGTAAGAGTAAGAGTTGACTCCATTATGTATGACCTTTCTGAAGACATCAAAATGGAGAAAAACAAAAAGCATAATGTGGACGTCGTTGTTGACAGATTGGTTATCAAAGAGGAAATACGCTCCCGACTTGCCGATAGCATCGAAACTACTTCAAAGCTTACGGGCGGACTTATTGTGGTGAATATCCCCGATAAAGAGGATATTTTATTTTCTCAGAGCTATGCTTGTCCTGACCATGGAGCATGTATAGATGAGCTGAGTCCCCGTATGTTTTCCTTTAACGCACCCTACGGAGCTTGCCCTAAGTGTACAGGCCTTGGTGTGTTTATGCGTCTTGACCCTGACAGAATTATTCCTGATAAGAATAAAAGTGTTGCTCAGGGCGGTATTAAAGCAGGCGGTTGGGCAATGGAGGGTAACACCATTGCATATATGTATTACAAAGGATTAAGCGAGCACTACGGCTTTTCTCTTGATACTCCTATATGCGATTTGCCTGACGAAATTGTGGGCATTCTTCTTTATGGTACAAAGGGCGAAAAAATCCGCCTTGTAAGGTCAACTCCCTTCGGTAAGAATCAGGAGTATTACGCACCTTTTGAGGGTGTGCTCAATAACCTTGACAGGCGATATCATCAGACGTCAAGCAATTGGATTAAGGAAGAAATAGAGGGCTATATGTCTGCAATCCCCTGTGATGAATGCGGGGGGCAGAGGCTTTCAAAAGTTGCTCTGGGAGTTACAGTAAGTGATATAAATATTGCAGAATTCTGCGATATGTCGGTTGACAATGCTCTTAAGTTTATAGAAACTGCTTCTCTTTCAGAGCGTGATATGATGATTGCGGCACCAATTGTTAAGGAGATTAACGAGCGGCTTACCTTCCTAAAAAACGTAGGCTTGGGTTACCTTACCCTTTCACGTACTGCAGGTACTCTTTCAGGCGGCGAAAGCCAGCGTATCCGCCTTGCAACCCAGATAGGAAGCTCATTAACAGGTGTTCTTTATATCCTTGATGAGCCAAGCATAGGACTTCATCAGAGAGATAACGAAAAGCTTTTATTTACACTTAAAAGGCTTCGTGATTTAGGCAACACAGTTATTGTTGTTGAGCACGATACCGACACAATGCTTGAGGCCGACCATATTATTGATATCGGCCCCGGGGCAGGTGTTCACGGCGGTCAGATTATCGCTGAGGGTACTGCAAAAGAGGTTATAGAAAACGAAAAATCAATAACAGGTCAGTATTTAAGCGGCAAAAGATGTGTTCCTGTGCCTGAGAAACGTCGAAAAGGTAACGGTAAAAAGCTTAAGGTAATTGGCGCAAGGCAGAATAACCTTAAGAATATCAATGTGGAGTTTCCTCTTGGTAAATTTATCTGCGTAACAGGTGTTTCGGGTTCGGGCAAGTCATCCCTTGTTAATGAGATTTTATACAAAGCCCTTGCAAGCGAGCTTAACGGCACTAAGGTTAAACCGGGTAAATGCAAAAAAATTGAGGGTATGGAAAATCTTGACAAAGTAATAGATATTGACCAAAGCCCCATCGGCAGAACTCCACGCTCTAACCCTGCAACTTATACAGGTGTGTTTACTGATATCCGCGAGCTTTTTGCCCAGACTCAAGAGGCAAAGCTGAGGGGTTATAGTGCAGGCAGGTTTTCATTCAATGTTAAAGGCGGCAGATGCGAAAGCTGTGAAGGCGATGGCATTATAAAAATTGAAATGCACTTTCTGCCTGATGTTTATGTTCCTTGCGAGGTTTGCAAGGGCAGACGCTATAACCGTGAAACCCTTGAGGTAAAGTATAAAGGCAAGTCTATTTATGACGTGCTTGAAATGACCGTGGAAGAGGGCAGGGAGTTTTTCCAGAATATGCCTAAAATCCATCGTAAATTGCAAACCCTTTGCGATGTTGGCTTAGGTTATATCAAAATCGGTCAGCCTGCACCCACACTTAGTGGCGGTGAGGCTCAGCGTGTTAAGCTTGCCACAGAGCTTAGTAAGCGAAGCACAGGCAAAACCGTTTATATCCTCGATGAGCCCACCACAGGCCTTCACACAGCCGATGTGCATAAGCTTATTGAAGTTTTGCAGAAGCTGGTAGACGGCGGCAACACAGTTATTGTTATTGAGCATAACCTTGATTTAATCAAAACTGCCGACCACATAATTGACCTTGGCCCTGAGGGCGGAGATGGGGGAGGTACCATCATCTGTGAGGGTACTCCTGAGGAAATCGCAAACTGCGAAAATTCCTATACAGGTAAATTTTTAAAGAAAATTTTATAAGTTATAAAAGAAAATTGCATCTTTAAAGGTGCAATTTTTCTTTTTATAGGCTTTTATCAGACTATTATATAGCAGAATTGCTCATTGATTTTTCTGCCTGTTTGTGTTACAATTTTATAGAATATGGGGTAATATGTACTTTTGTACCCTTTGGAGGTAGATTTATGGCTATCAAGGTTACTTTACTTTGTCACACACCTAATCCCGAAGAAGTTGTTGCAATGGCTGCAAAGCTTTGCTACTCTCCCTCAGGAATTGAAGATATAAGAGAAGGCTTAACACCCGAAAAAACAACATCTTTTGTTGAGATGCTTGCAGATTTAGGCCACGCAAGCCCTACCGAGCACGCAAGCTTCACTTTTGGTATAGAGGGTATCTCTCGTGCTTGCTCTCATCAGCTGGTGCGTCATCGTATTGCTTCCTACAGCCAGCAGTCTCAGCGTTATGTTGATGGTAACAGCTTTGAGTTTGTAACTCCTCCTGAAATTGCAGACGACGAAAGATGCAATGAGCTTTATCAGAATATCATAAAATCCCAGAGCGAGGCTTACTCTGAAATCAGAGATGCCCTTGCAGTTAAATATATCAAGGCTGAAACAGGCAAGGATTTTGAAGGTACTGATGCAGAAATAATTGAGGCTTATAAAGCAGAGAATAAAGCTAAGTGCTCTGCATTTATCAAAAAAGCCAACGAAGATGCCCGTTATCTTCTGCCTAATGCTTGCACAACCAAAATTGTTTGCACCTTTAACGTTAGAAGCTTAGAGAATTTCTTTGCTCACCGTTGTTGCAACCGTGCTCAGTGGGAGATAAGAGAAGTTGCCGAGCAGATGCTCCTTCTCTGCAAAGAAGTTGCACCTACACTTTTCAAAAATAGCGGTCCAACTTGTCTCAGAGGCAGTTGCCCCGAGGGTAATATGACCTGCGGAAAAATCAAGGAAGTAAGGGCTAAGTATGGAAAATAATAAGGGCAAATTAATAGTTATCGAGGGTCTTGACGGTTCAGGCAAAAACACTCAGGCAAGGCTTTTAACCGAAAAGCTTGCCGAAAAAATGAATGTAAAAAGGCTTTCTTATCCTGACTACGACAGCCAGAGCTCAGCTTTGGTTAAAATGTACTTGGGCGGAGAGTTAGGCGACGACCCCATGGCGGTTAACGCTTATGCGGCTTCTTCCTTTTATGCAGTTGACAGAATCGCAAGCTACTTAAAGCATTGGAAAAGAGATTTCGAAAACGGTATGAACTTTGTTTTCGACCGATACACAACCTCAAATGCTGTGTATATGCTTTCAAAGCTTAAGGAAGATGAAAAAGAAGAGTTTTTAAACTGGCTCTACGATTTTGAGTTTAATAAAATGGAGCTTCCGAAGCCCCACAAGGTAATCTACCTTGATATGCCTACTGAAATTTCTCAGCGTCTTATGTCAAAACGCTATGAGGGCGACGAGTCCAAAAAGGACTTGCACGAAAAGAATGTTGACTTTTTAAAGCTTTGCCGCGAAAATGCACTTTTAGCCGCCGAAAAGCTTCAGTGGACAGTTATTGAGTGCAGTGACGGCGAAAATCCTTACACTATTGAAGAGATTGCCGAAAGGGTTTATGCTGAGGCTTTAAAGGTTTTTGAATAATCGGAGGTAAATTATGTTTTACTGTTTCTTAGCTCAGGGCTTCGAAGAAATCGAAGCAATCACAACCGTTGATATGTTAAGACGAGCAGGTGTTGAGGTTACTACTGTTGCTGTAAACGGTGACAGCGAAAACATAGTGATTGGTGCTCATAATATTCCTGTAAAGGCGGATTCTGATAAGGTTTCTTTTGAGGATATCGAGGGAATTATCCTTCCCGGCGGTATGCCCGGTACAATCAATCTTGAGAATGCTTATATCGTTCAGCTTTCTCTTGATTTTTGCTTTGCAAATGACCTGTATATTTTTGCAATCTGTGCCGCACCTCAGATTTTAGGCCACAAGGGTATTTTAGAGGGCAGGAATGCAACCTGCTATCCCGGTTTTGAGGCTGAGCTTAAGGGTGCAGTTTTGAGTGAGCTTCCTGCTGTTAAGGATGGCAGGGTTATTACTGCCAAGGGCCCCGGTGCAACAATTGATTTTGCCGCCGAAATAATCAAAGAGCTTAAAGGCGAAAATGCAGCTTCAGAGCTTAAGGAGTCAATGCAGTGTCAGTAAACAGTGATAATATGTCTAAGCCTGAGATGAGAGCTCATTTTAAAGAAATGAGAGAAGGTCTGACCAAAGATTTCAGGCGTAGTTTGGATTTTGAGATAGAAAGCCGTCTTTTGTGCTCAGAAGAGTATTCAAAGGCAGATGTGATTTTTACATACGTTTCTCTTGACCCTGAACCCGACACATTGGGCATTATTTATGCTGCCTTTGCTAACGGCAAAAAGGTGGCTGTGCCTAAGTGCGAGGGCAAAGGAGCTATGGAGTTTTATTTTATTAAATCCCAAAGCGACCTTGTAAAAGGTAAGTTCGGCATTTCAGAGCCTGATACGGCTAAATGTAAAAAAGCAATCCCAACGGAAAATAGCCTTTGCATTGTACCGGGCTTAAGCTTTGATGCCAAGGGTTATCGTCTGGGCAGAGGCGGCGGATATTACGACAGGTTTTTAAAGGATTTTAAGGGAAAAACTGCAGGACTTTGCTACAACAGCTTTTTAAAGCTTAGTTTGCCTAAAGAGTCTTTTGATGTTCCCGTGGATATAATAGTAACGGAAAATTTTTTGAGAGAAGTTAAGGTTTAAATCTATTGTTTCATATACTTTTCAGGAAAGGACAGTAGCTATGAGCGATATGAATCAGAGAAATAAATTTGAAGAGGAGCAGGTGGAGCTTTACCGCAAGCAAAAAGCTGAAGCCTTCAGGCTTAATATCGGCGAAGACGTACCTGCATCTGATAATACTCAGGTTTTTGAAAGAGCACACAAAGGGAAGGAAGAGGCATCAGCTCAGCAGGATACTTCCAACGAGATTACGTCTTTCAGCAACGAGTCCACACGCGCTCAGATAGAGCGTGACTCCAAAAAAGCCTTAAGAGCCGAAAAACGTGAAGCAAAAAAGGTTAGGCAGATTAAATCCGGCAGAAACAAAAAGGTTTATCGTATTGCGTGGCTTTTACTGGTTATTATTCTTTCAGCAGTAATGGCAGAGTTTATGGTTTCAGGATTTAATGACCTGTTTGCGGTGCAACGTACCGAAGAGGAAACGGTTACCATTATTGTTTCTGTAGGTGACGATTCTGACGATATTGCCAAGAAGTTAGAGGGCAAGGGTGCTGTAGATTCTGCAATGTTCTTCTCTATGTTTTTGGGACTTACAGGCAAAGGCGATGAAATCGAGCCCGGTGTTTACGAGGTAGCAACTAACAAAGACTACCTTGGTGTTGTTAACTACTTAAGAAACGTTGATAACCGCCAGACCACCATTACCTTGCAGTTTACTGAGGGTATGAATGTTATCGAAATTGCCGAACAGCTTTACGACTCTGGTGTAACCTCTGATAAAGAACAGTTCCTTCAGCTCTGTAACTCCTCTGAGTTCGACGAGGATTACAGCTTTATTGCTGACATTGAGGATAATCCTGAAAGACTTTATAAGCTTGAGGGTTATCTTTTCCCCGATACTTATGAGTTCTACGTTGACGAGGACCCTGCACTTACAATCAGTCGTTTTCTTGATAACTTCGACAGAAGAGTGTGTGATACAAAACTGGAGCTTGCAGGATTCAGCGAGAAAATCACAATTGAAGATTTAGCTGCAAGGTCTGATATGTCTATTGATGAGATTGTTAATATTGCATCTATAGTTCAGGGTGAGGCAGCTAACGTTGAGGATATGTATAACGTTGCTTCGGTTATTGAAAACCGCTTGGAGCGCGGTGCTTCTATGGATATTTATACTCTGGGTATGGACTCAACCCAGTTCTATCCCTATAGCTCTTTTGAGGAAATTCCCGAGGATATAAGAGACACCTTTGAGAGTGCCTACGAAACCTACGACAGCGAGGGCTTGCCTCCCGGTGCAATTTGCTCACCCGGTTTGGATGCCATTACAGCGGCGGTCAACCCCAATTCAACCAACTACTTTTACTTCTGCCACGGCGCAGGTGCCGACGGCGAAGCTACATCTTACTATGCCGAAACGCTTTTACAGCATCAGGCAAATCTTGCAGCGGCAGGTTTAAACTAATGACAATAAGTAATTTAATCCCCGAGGTATTGTCTCCGGCAGGCGATATGGAAGCTTTGGATGCGGCACTGTGTTTTGGTGCAGATGCTGTGTATCTGGCATATACCGAGTTCGGTATGCGTACTGCTCCTAAAAATTTCGATGTAGAGGGACTTAAAATTGCGGCGGAAAAGGTACACGCTTTGGGTAAAAAGCTGTACCTTACCTGTAACACCTTGCCTCGTTTTGACCAGATAGAAAGAATGCCTGAGTTTTTGCAGTACGCAGAAAGCGTAGGCGTTGATGCCTTTATTATTGCTGACTTAGGCGTTTTTGAGCTTGCTAAAAAATACGCCCCAAAGGTTGCACGCCATATTTCCACGCAGGCAGGAATAGTTAACCACGAAACAGCAAAGGCTTTTTACAATATGGGTGCCGAAAGGGTAGTGCTTGCCCGTGAGCTTTCTTTAGAGGATATTGCCGAAATCAGGGCTAGGATTCCAAAAGAGCTTGAGATTGAGTGCTTTGTGCACGGTGCAATGTGTGTTTCTTTTTCGGGCAGATGCCTTATTTCCAGCTACTTAACCGGCAGAGACGCCAACCGCGGCGATTGTGCCCAGCCTTGCAGATGGAAGTACCACCTTTATGAAGAAAACAGGGAAGGTCAGTTCTTTCCTGTGGAAGAGGAAAACGGAGGTACCTTCCTCTATAACTCAAAGGATATGTGTATGATTGAACATATCCCTGAGCTTATTAAGGCAGGAGTAAGCAGTCTTAAAATTGAGGGCAGAGCAAAAACCGCTTACTACACAGCGGTTACCACCAACGCTTATCGCAAAGCGGTGGACGAGTACCTCGCTCATAAAGAGGGAGAATATACCCTTAGTCCTTGGATTAAAGAAGAGCTTGAAAAAATCAGCCACCGTGCTTACAGCACAGGCTTTTATTTAGGCACAGAACCGGGGCAGAATACTGAATCGGGCGGTTACATCCGCCATTATGATTTGGTTGCTTTTTGTGAACATTCACAGGATTTAGAAAGTATAATAACACAGCGTAATAAGTTTTACGTTGGCGATACCGTGGATGTTCTTCCGCCCTCAGGTTACGCATTCGAAACTAAAGCAATTAGTCTTATTAATGAAAAGGGCGAATGTGTTGAGAGTACTCCACATCCGATGGAAAGACTCACACTTATTACTGATAAGAATATCCCTGCAGGCTCAATGCTGAGGGTTAAACGCAAAAACCATTGACAATAAAGGTTTTTTGTGATTTAATAATTTAGTTGATATTAAGGCTTTGACGGGTCGAGTTAATTTAAAGCTTTACAAAGAGAGGGTACAGCTTGGTGAAATGTACCTTAAGCTACTTTAACAGCCAACCCTGAGCTCTGTGCGACGAGCACGGCGTTTTCCGCGTTAAGGAACACTTGAGAGGGCAGAGACTTTTATTTAAGCTTTGCCAATCAGGGTGGTACCGCAGGAGTTTGAGCTCTTGTCCCTGTTTTTGGGGACAAGGGCTTTTTATTATTCTAAAATAGAAATATAAACATATAGAAAGGAAATTGATTTATGAAGTGGATGGGCGTTAATGAATTAAGAGAAAGCTTCTTAAAGTTTATGGAAAGCAAAGGTTGCTTAAGACTTCAGAGCTTCCCTCTTATTCCTAAAGACGACAACAGCTTACTGCTTATCAACAGCGGTATGGCTCCTATGAAAAAGTATTTTACAGGCGAGGTTACTCCTCCCAAAACAAGAGTAACAACCTGCCAGAAGTGTATTCGTACACCTGATATTGAGCGTGTTGGTATTACTGCACGTCACGGCACATATTTTGAGATGCTTGGTAACTTCTCTTTCGGCGACTACTTTAAGCGTGAGGCAACAGAGTGGGCTTGGGAGTTCTTTACCGAGGTTTTAGAAATGCCTAAGGAGCTTCTTTACGTTTCGGTATATCAGGATGACGACGAAGCTTATGATATCTGGACAAAAGAGCGTGGAGTAGACCCTTCTCATATGGTTCGTATGGGCAAGGAAGATAACTTCTGGGAGCACGGCTCAGGTCCTTGCGGTCCCTGCTCTGAGATTTATTTTGACAGAGGCCCTGAGAAGGGCTGTGGCTCACCTGACTGTAAAGTAGGCTGTGAGTGCGACCGTTTTGTAGAGGTTTGGAACCTTGTTTTCACTCAGTTTGAGAGCGACGGCAATGGTAACTACACACCTCTTGAGCATCCCAACATCGACACAGGTATGGGCCTTGAGCGTCTTGCTTGCGTAATGCAGGGTGTAGATAACCTCTTCCTTGTTGACACAGTTCAGAATATTATGAAGCATATCTCTCAGGTTACTGGTGTTGAGTACGGCAAAGATGCAAGCAAGGATATTTCGCTACGCGTTATTACAGACCATATCCGCAGCACAACATTTATGATTGGCGACGGTGTTATGCCCTCCAACGAAGGCAGAGGCTATGTTTTAAGAAGACTTTTAAGACGTGCCGCAAGGCATGGCAGACTCTTAGGCTACAATAAGCCCTTCCTTTCAGAGATTTGCTCTACAGTTATCAAAGAGAACGAGAGTGCTTACCCTGAACTTAAGGAAAAGGAAGAGTTTATCAAGAAGCTTATCAGAGTTGAAGAAGACAACTTTGCAAAGACTATTGAGCAGGGTCTTGCTATGCTTGATGATATTATCACAAAAGGCGATGTTAAGACTCTTTCAGGTGAAGATACATTCAAGCTTAACGATACTTTCGGTTTTCCTGTTGACCTTACCAAGGAAATCCTTGCAGAGAAAGGTATTAAGGTTGATACAGAGCGTTTCTACGAGCTTTTAGCTGAGCAGAAAAAGCGTTCAAGAGATGCACGAAAAGATGCAGGTGCCGACGCTTGGCTTTCCGATGCCGTAGACCTTGCTGATGTTCCTGCAACCGAATTTGTGGGTTATACAGAAAATGAGTGTGATGCTAAGATTCTTGCACTTATTGTAAACGGCGAGCGTGAAAATGCCGCGGCTGAGGGCGATAAGGCAATTGTTGTTTTAGATAAAACTCCTTTCTATGCTGAAAGCGGCGGTCAGGTAGGCGATACAGGTATTATCAGAATCGGCGAAACCGAGTTTGAGGTTACAAATACTACCAAAGACCCTGCAGGCATCTTTATGCACACAGGTGTTGTTGTAAAAGGAAGTTTTGCAGTTGATGACTGTGCAAAAGCTTATATTGATACAGAACGCAGAGCTTCCATTATGCGTAACCACACAGCTGCTCACCTTTTACAGGCTGCTTTAAGAAAGGTACTTGGCAACCACGTTGAGCAGGCAGGCCAGCTCGTAACAGATGCATCTGTGCGTTTTGACTTTACTCATTTCTCAGCTCTTACAGCTTCTGAGCTTGCAGACGTAGAAGCAATGGTAAACGAGCAGATTTTAAATGCATATGACGTTACATCCACCGAAATGCCTATTGAAGAAGCTAAAAAGATGGGTGCTATGGCACTTTTCGGTGAGAAATACGGCGATGTAGTACGCGTTGTTAAGGCCGGGGACTTCTCCACAGAACTTTGCGGCGGTACTCACGTAAATAACACAGCTAAGCTTGGTCTTTTCAAAATCCGTCAGGAAGGCTCTGTTGCAGCAGGTGTAAGAAGAATTGATGCGGTAACCGGCAGAGGCGTTTTAAGAATTCTTGAAAATACAATGTTTGAGGTTGCTAAGAGTGCAGCAGCTCTTAAGATTAATTCTGCAAATGACTTATCTGCAAGCTGCGAGCGTATTGCTGAGGATATTAAGGCTAAGGATAAGAAAATTGCTGAGCTTGAGCAGAAGATGGTGGCTTACCAGATGGATTCTATCATTGAAGAAGCTGAGGAGGTAAATGGCGTTAAGGTAATCGCTGAGAAGTTTGAGGGTGTTGAGGGCGAAATGCTTAAGACTATGTGCTCAAGAGTTACCGATAAGAGTGCAGCTTCCGCAGTTTTACTGGCAAGTGTTAACGGAGCTAAGATTACCTTTGCTTGTGCAGTTGGTAAGGAGGTTATCGCTAAGGGAATTAAAGCAGGCGACCTTGTAAAGGCTGCTGCTCAGCTTACAGGCGGTAACGGCGGCGGTAAGCCCGATATGGCTATGGCAGGTGGTAAGGATGCCTCTAAGGTTGATGAAGCACTTACTGCGTTTGTAAATACTATTAAAGAAAAATTAGCATAAGATATTTGAAAAAAGCCGAGGAAAACTCCTCGGCTTTTTTGATGAAGTTTGCCAGACGGCAAATAAAAAACGCCGAGGAGTTCCTCAGCGTAGGTTTTAATCATATGGCTTCAGCTTCCCTGAGAAAGCTGAAGCGTTTTTTGATTAGGATTAGATAGCTCTCTGTACCTTGCCTGAACGCAAGCAACGGGTGCAAGCATAAACATGCTTGGGAGAACCGTCAACGATTGCCTTTACCCTCTGAACATTGGGCTTCCAAGTTCTGTTTGAGCGTCTGTGTGAGTGGGAAACTTTGATGCCGAACTTAACATCTTTGCCACAGAAATCACATTTTGCCATGCGTTTGCACCTCCTTAAAAGGCATAATTTCTTTTGTAACTCTGTTATAATAGCAGAAAATAAAATAAAATGCAAGTGTTTTTTCAAAAAGTTTTCTTGTTTTTTTCTAAGAGTTGTTATATAATTACTCTGTAATAGTTTAATTATTTTAAAATCGGGTAGTTTTTGCTATCGTTTTAATGCTTTAAGGTGATTTTATGTTGTTTCAGCTTTTACGTGGCTCTTTAACTTTAGAGAGTGCCATAATCAATATTTTAGTAATTCTTTTTATTGTGTTTCTGATTTTGCCTATTCACGAGTTTGCTCATGCAGGGGCGGCTTACGTTTTAGGCGATAAGGCAATAAAAAGCCGTGGCAGGCTTACCTTTAACCCTTTGGCACATGTAGATCCTATTGGTGCTTTGTGTTTGCTTTTGTTTGGTTTTGGCTGGGCAAGGCCTGTGCCGATAGACCCCAGAAATTTTAAGAACCCTAAGGTTGGTATGGCTCTTTCTGCTTTGGCAGGTCCTCTTTCAAATATTATCTGCGGTTTACTTTCGGGTGTGGGACTATACTTTATAGTTCACTTTGCACCTCAGATGTTTGCAAGCGAGGCAGGATATTATTTTATTTTGTTTCTTTTCAATTTTCTTGCAATAAATGTGTCACTGGCTGTGTTTAATCTTATTCCTTTTCCGCCTCTTGACGGAAGTAAGATTCTTTACGCATTTCTTCCTGACAGTGCAGTGAATTTTATGTATAAAATGGAGCGTTACTCCTTTATTCTTATTTACGCTGTGATTATTTTGTTTTCACGCTCAGGACTTCTTGATATTATCGACAATTTCTTTATGAGGCTTTGCCTTTTAAACGACCCTTTGTGTCTGTATGTTTTCAGTTTAGGCTGAGCTTGGCAATGATTTTTGGAGGTGACCTTTTTGGCAGATACAACCGTACAGCTTAATTACAAATTAGATGCCTTCGAAGGCCCTCTGGATTTGCATTTACTGCTGATTTCTAAGAACAAAATTGATATTTATGATATAAAGATTTCTCTTCTTTTAGACCAGTACCTTGAGCAGATTAATAAAATGGAAGAGCAGGATATGGACATTGCCTCTGAGTTTTTAGAGATGGCTTCCCGTCTTGTTTATATCAAATCCGTTATGCTTCTGCCTAAATATGAGGAAGAAGCTCAGGAGCTTAAAAGAGAGCTTCAGGGACAGCTTATTGAGTATCAGCAATGCCGTGAAGCGGCGGCAAAGCTCAGCACTATTTATAGCTTTGATACTTTCTTCCGTCAGCCCTCACCCGTCGAGTTTGACCTTACCTATAATCGCGTTCACCCTTCTATGGATATAGCCAGAGCCTACACAACTGCCGTTGGCAGAGGTAAACGTAAATTGCCTCCTCCCAAAGAGGCTTTCTCAGGTATTGTTGAGCGTAAGATTATTTCCGTTAACTCCCGAATTATCCGTGTTATGAGGCGTTTGTGGCACAAAAAGAACGTAAGCTATTCGTCACTTTTTGATGCCTGCGACGGTAAAAGCGACTTGGTGGCTACCTTCTTGGCGGTTTTAGAGCTTGTAAAGGGCAAGCGTGTGGTTGTTGACGGTGATGGCGATACCGCCGTGGTAAGAATGTTGGAGGAGCAGAAAAGAAAATGAGTGAGAGAAACTTTAAATGTGCTATAGAGGCGATTTTATTTGCCTCAGGCGACTCTGTTTCTGTGGACAGAATTGCTACAGCCTTAGAACTTACAAAAAAAGAAGCCGAAAAGCTTACCGAGGAGCTTATGGCTGAATATATTGCCGCTCAGCGTGGTATAACAATCATAAAGTTAGATAATGCCTATCAGATGGTAAGCGTTAAGGAGTACGCAAAGGAAATCCGCACAGTTATGGATTTAAGACGTAACACTCCGCTTTCTCAGGCAGCTTTAGAAGTGCTTGCGGTAATTGCCTATAACCAGCCTGTAACCAAAGCTTTTGTTGAGCAGGTAAGAGGCGTTGACTGCTCAGGTGTTATCGGCAGCTTGACAACCAAAGATTTAATTGAGGAAAAAGGCAGACTTGAGCTTCCCGGCAGACCCCTTGTTTACGGTACAACCGAGAATTTTTTAAGATGCTTTTCTTTATCAAGTCTTGATGATTTGCCTGAGCCTCCTGAAAAAACAAGCGATGCTTCAGAGGAAGAATCAGAAGAAAAGGCAGACGACGGACAGCTCAGCATTTTTGACACACAGACTAATGATGAGGTTATAACTGCAACTGCAGAGGAGATAGTTGAGACTGCCACTGCAGAATAAAACAAGGAGGAGTATCCTTGGTAGCGTTATATATAATACTTGGGGTGCTTGCCTTTATTGCTCTTATTGTGGGGCTTCTGAACGTTCCCCTTGTGGTAAAAGCATCCTTCAGCGACTCTGACAATAAGGTCAGGCTTTCTATTCACTACCTGTGGTTTAAATATGTACTGTTACCTGACGAAGAGTCAAACAAATACTTAAAGGAAGAAAAGCTTCTTAAAAAAGGCAAGGAGCTTAAATACGATGATGATGCAACCTTAGAGGGAATCTTAGAGAACAAAGGTATAACAGGTTTTCTTGAGGTTTTAAAGCTTAGTATTCAGAATACATGGAACTTACTTAAAAGCTTCATTATGGTTGCAACAATCAAAGAACTTAACGTTAATATGAACATAGTAGGCGAAGATGCCGCCGACACGGCAATTATCTACGGCTACGCAAACTCTGTTATTTATCCCATTGTGGGGGCTGTGGTAAGCAACGCCTACGATGTGAAAAAATATAATGTAAATTTAAATGCGGATTTCAGCGAAGGGGCTGATTCCTCTATTGACGCTAACATACTTGCTACAATCAAAATAACCAAGGCAGTTATGGTAATTGCCGAGCACGGCGTTGAGGCTGAAAACCTGCTTATTACTCTGGGTAAAAATCCCAAACACGCAAAGGAGAATAAAAAATGAGCGAGCATCCCATTAACGGTCTTATGGACACAACTTTAGAAAAAATTAAGCAGATGGTAGACGTTAACACTATCATCGGCAATCCCATTACTTCTCCCGACGGTACAGTTATTATTCCTGTGTCAAAGGTAAGCTACGGCTTCGCTTCCGGCGGCTCTGACATCCGCCCCAAAACAGCTAATGCACAGCCTGCTTTCGGCGGTGGCTCAGGTGCAGGCGTTACAATCCGCCCTGTAGGCTTCCTTTCTATCTACAAAGGCGATGTTAAGTTTATCTCTGTTGATAAGTACGACGGCCCCGTTGACAGAATTGTTGGTATGGTTCCAGAAATGTTCGACAAGGTTAAGGAGCTTTTCGGTAAGGATAAGAAAGACAGCAAAGAAGCTGCCGAAATTGCCGACGACGAAATCTTTTAATTTTTCATTGTAATAAATAATACACCCCGAGCGTAATTTAAATCGGGGTGTTTTTATGAAAAAAGCGGTTTCTTTTATTTTATGTTTTGTATTCTTCTGCAGTATGTTTTCTTTTAGGGCAGATGCATTAGGCACTTCTGCTCAGGCTCACATACTTATGGATGCTAATAGCGGTATAATTCTTTCAAAGAATAATGAGAACACAAAAATGAAAATGGCAAGCACAACAAAGGTTATGACAACACTGCTTTGTCTGGAAGAAGCCGAGAAAAACGACAAAGTGGTTACTTTTCGTGACGATATGATTGCCGAGGGTAGCTCTATGTACCTTAAATCAGGCGATAAGGTTAGGCTTTCTGACCTTGCAAAAGGTATGATGATGGCATCAGGTAACGATGCCGCCAACGCAGTTGCCCTTACCTTAAGCGAAAGCTTTGAGGACTTTGCGGTTCTTATGAATGCAAAAGCCAAGGCAATCGGTATGGAAAATACCAACTTTGTAACTCCCAGCGGACTTGATGACGACAACCATTATTCCACAGCTTATGATATGGCGCTTTTGATGGCTCAGGCTCTTAAGAATGAGAGCTTTTGTGAGATTTCAGCCTCAAGCGAGGAAAAGGTGGAGTTTGTATCCCCCGAAGGCAAGATAAGCACTTACCCTAATCATAACCGACTCTTAAAGCTGTATAAATACTGCACAGGTGGTAAAACAGGATTTACAAAAGCTGCAGGCAGATGCTTGGTCAGTTCCGCTGAGAAGAACGGAGTAACCCTTGTGGCGGTTACCCTTAATGCTCCCGATGATTGGAATGACCATAAAGCTTTATATGAGTACGGATTTTCGCTGTATACTCAGGTGGATACTGAGGACAACAGAGTTTACAACATAAGGGTCTCAGGGGGTAGTGAGGAATTCTTAACGGCAAGTGCCGACGAAGGCAAGGCTTTAAGCGTGCCGGCAAACAGAATTAATGATATTGAAAAAACAGTTTATTTGCCCTCCTTTATTTTTGCCCCTGTTGAAAAGGGGAATATAGTGGGCAAAGTTACATATAAACTTGACGGTAAAGAGCTTAAGACTACATATATAAAAGCAAGTTGCTCTGTTGCCGAAAAACCACAGCCGAACTTTTTTGCTCGGCTTATAAAAGCGATTTTTGATAGGGAATGATAAAATATGGCTTTAGTACGACTTCAGAAAATGCTTGCAGACTGCGGAGTAGCCTCCAGACGAAAAAGCGAGGAGCTTATTAACGCAGGCTCTGTAAAGGTTAACGGCAAAATTGCCGTGATAGGCGATAAGGTGGACCCTTACAAAGATAAGGTTTTTGTAAACGGCAAGCGTGTTACTGCCGCCGCAAAACCCAAGCACCGCTACATTATGCTCCACAAACCCCGTGGATTTATTACCACAATGAGCGATGAGCGTGGCAGACGTTGCGTTGCCGAGCTGATTAAAGATATCCCTGAGCGTGTGTACCCTGTTGGCAGACTTGATAAAGACAGCGAAGGTATGCTTCTTTTTACCAATGACGGCGAGTTTGCAAACCTTATTACTCACCCCAAAAAGGATATCTATAAGGTTTATCGCGTAACAATCCGCCCCGGTATTACCGAAGACCAGATTGTTACTTTCGAAACCGGTATGATGCTTGACGGCAGAAAAACAGCTCCTGCCGAGGTAAGAGTTGTTAAGAAGGAAGAGGGCAGAACAGTTCTTGAAATTGTTTTGCGTGAAGGCAGAAACCGCCAAATCAGACGTATGTGTGAGATGTTAGGCTTAGAGGTTGCACGTCTTAAGAGGGTAGCTATTGGTCAGGTTAAGCTTGGTATGCTCAAGCAAGGCGACTGGCGTGACCTTACACCCGAAGAGGTTAAAAAACTGACCGCAGACCCCAATCCCTCAAGACATATAAAGTGAGGAAGTTATGATTACAGTAAAACCAACAGATAATCTTGATTTAATAAATCAGTATGAAAGAGAAAATACCGCCTACCTTATTATGCGTGAAGAAGATAAAGAAATAGGCTTTGTGGCTATTGCTCCTTTTAAATCAACGTATGAGATTCTTGAAATGAATTTAAATATAGACAAGCCTTTAAAAAGGGAAGAGGGTAAAGATTTTACCCCACTTAATGCCAACGAGCTTGGTTTGGTTGAAATTCTTATCCGTGCCGCAGGCTCATACGCATTTAACAAGGACTGCTGGTCTTTGTGCGTTAAGGACAAGGCTTATTTTGATTTGCTCAAAAAGTTTGAATTTACTGCCTCAGGCGATTTCTTGGTGCTTTATCTCAATAAGCTTTTTGGCAACACTTGTTGCTGTAATGCTAAAAAAGATGCAAATTGACATAAATTTAACATAAATTGACTTGTAAAGACAAAATTAAAATAGTATAATATAATTTGGATAAAATCGACTTATTCCAAGGAGGTTTCTTAATGAGCAATAATAATGACATCAAGACACGCTTAGCCGAGCGCAAGGCTGTTGCTACTCTTGAGCAGTTTTTTGACGGCGGTGTGTTTACCGAGGTAAATGCCGCTTACGGCGAGGCTAATCTTGCCGAGGCTGTGTGCGGTTATGGCTATGTTGACGGTATGGCAGTTTGTGCTTTCTGTCAGGATATTACTGAGTCAGACGGTGCTATGAGTACGGCACAGGCTAAAAAGCTTACTTACATTTATGAACTTGCACTTAAAATCGGTGCTCCTGTAGTAGGTTTCTACAATTCCAAGGGTGCAAGACTTGCTGAGGGCAATATGCTTTTAGACGCTCTCTCGAAGCTTCTTTCGCTTTCTTCAAAGCTTTCAGGTGTTGTTCCTCAGATTTCGGTTGTTCTTGGCAAATGCGTAGGTACAACTGCACTTTTAGCTTCCAACGCTGATTTTGTTGTAAGAACTGAGGATGCAGTAATTTCTCTTGATGCAAATTCCAAGTGTTGCGGTTGTGGTGCAATCGTTGAGAAGGATGAGGCTTCTGCTATTGAAGCTGCTAAGGCTCTCGTTACATACTTACCTTCCAACAACTTGGCTTTAACTCCCTCTGCTCTTGATGTTGAGGTTAACGCTGCAACAGATTTTATGTCTGCTTTTGATGCAAACACTGTTTTAGAGCTTAATAAAGGCTCTGAGGCAAGTGCTACATATTTTGCACGTCTTGAGGGTAACGTAGTCGGCGTTGTTGAAACAAAGGGCAAGACCTTGGAAAAGGACGACGTTAAAAAGATTACAAAATTCGTTAAATTCTGTGACGCTTTCTCTATTCCTGTTATTACAGCGGTTGATGCCGAGGGCTTCAAGTGCTTAGGCGGTGCCAAGAAGGTTCTTTCTGCTTACAGCGAAGCTACAGCTCCTAAGGTGAGCGTAATTACAGGTAAGGCAGTTGGTGCTGTTTACCTTGCAGCTGTTGGTACTTCAGATGCAAGTCTGGCTTTGGAGGGTGCTACAGTTTCTCCCATTAAGCCTGAGGCCGCCGCTTACATTATGCTTGGCGATAAATTAAACATCCCTGTTGCTGAACAGGACAAGCTCATTGCTGAGTTTGTAGCAAATGATCTTTCGGCCCTTAATGCCGCTAAGAACGGATATATAAATGACGTAGTAGCAGTTGAGAACTTAAGAGCAAGACTTATAAGTGCACTTGATATTCTTTCTTCAAAACGTGAGACTGCTCTTCCCAAAAAGCACACAACACTTTAATTAATAAATTACTTACTCTTACGGAGGTAAATAAAAATGAAAAATCTTATTATCACAGTTAATGGTGTTTCTTATGATGTTCAGGTTGAGGAAGTAAGCGGTTCTGCTGCTCCTCGCACTACAGCTCCTGCTCCTGTAGCAGCTCCTGCCGCTCCTGCCGCAGCCCCTGCTCCTGCTGCAGCTCCTGCTCCTGCTCCTGCCGCTCAGCCTGCAGGTGCACAGGGCTCTGTAAAGGTGGCCGCTCCTATGCCCGGTACAATCCTTTCTGTTAAGGTTTCTGTGGGTCAGCAGGTTAAAAAGGGCGACACAGTTGCTGTTTTAGAGGCTATGAAGATGGAAAACGAGATTCCTGCTCCTCAGGACGGCACAGTTTCCAGTGTTGATGTTTCCAATGGTGCAACAGTTGAGACAGGTGCAACTATTGTAACTCTCGCATAAGGAGTACGTTATGGCTAAAAAAATTAAAATTACCGAAACCGCTTTAAGAGACGCTCATCAGTCCCTTTTAGCTACACGTATGACTACGGAAGAGATGCTTCCTATTCTCCCCGAACTTGATAAAATCGGCTTTTACTCCTTAGAGTGCTGGGGCGGTGCTACTTTTGACTCCTGCCTCAGATTCTTAAACGAAGACCCTTGGCAGAGACTCCGCACTATCCGCGATAATTGCCCCAACACAAAGCTTCAGATGCTTTTCCGCGGTCAGAATATGCTTGGCTACCGCCACTATGCTGACGATGTGCTTGAGTATTTCGTTCAGAGAAGTGTTGCAAACGGTATCGATATCTTAAGAATTTTTGATGCATTAAATGACATCAAGAATCTTAAGAGTGCTATTAATGCCGCTAAAAAGGAAAAGGCAGAGGTTCAGGTTGCAATCAGCTACACCACAGGCCCTGTTTTCACCGATGAATACTATGTAGAGTACGCAAAGCGTATTGCCGATGCAGGTGCGGATACAATCTGCATCAAGGATATGGCGGCTCTCTTGACTCCTTATAACACCGAAAAGCTTGTTAAAGCTATCAAGAAGGAAGTTGACCTTCCCTTACAGGTTCATACTCACTACACATCCGGTCTTGCATCTATGTGCTTACTTAAGGGCATTGAGGCAGGTGCTGATATGATTGATACAGCCATAAGCCCCTTGGCTCTTGGCACATCCCACGCACCTACAGAGTCTATGGTAGCCGCTTTGGCAGGCAGTGAATACGATACAGGCATTGACCTTGTAGCTCTTACAAAAGTTAGAGATTACTTCATGACTCTCCGTGAGAAGTACATAAAGAGTGGTCTTCTTGACCCCAAGATGCTTGCAACAGATGCAAACGCTCTTATTTATCAGGTTCCCGGCGGTATGCTTTCAAACCTTCTTTCTCAGCTTAAGCAGGCAGGCAAAGAAGACCAGCTTACCGAGGTATTACAGGAAGTTCCCAGAGTTCGTGAGGACTCAGGTTATCCTCCTCTTGTTACTCCCACATCTCAGATTGTTGGTACTCAGGCTGTGTTCAACGTAATCACAGGCGAAAGATACAAGATGTGCACCAACGAGTTCAAGGATATGGTTGCAGGTAAGTACGGCACAACCCCCATGCCTATTGACCCTGACTTCAGAAAGAAGATTATCGGCGATATGACTCCTGTTGACTGCCGCCCTGCCGACCTTATTGCTCCCGAGCTTGAGAAGCTTAAAGCAGAGGCTGCACAGTATGTTCAGCAGGAAGAGGATGTGCTTTCCTACGCAATGTTCCCCAAGGTAGCTGCTGACTTCTTCAAAAAGCGTAGAGCTGCAGAGCTTGGCGTTAACCCTGATATGCTCGACCGTGAGCAAAAGATTTATCCGGTCTGATAATTTATAAACCGCCGTTAACATAGCTTAACGGCGGTTTTGTGTTTTAGTCAATATGTGTGGAACAGCAAATTGGTAACAAGTTTTTAATTAAAGAGTTACATCAATATTACAGAAGTAGACAAATCCTACATTTTGTCACACTTGACGAAAAAAACCGCAAAATATTGACTAACTTATTCAATTTTTTAAGTAAAAATGCTTGATTTTTACAAAAGGTTGTTTTATAATTGTATTGCTTATAAAAGCATAAAATTAAAGGAGGAAATTTACTATGTCTAAGACAAAGAAGGTAATCAGCGTTGTTCTTGCAGCAGCTCTGATTATGGCAATGGCAACAGTAGCTATGGTTTCTGCTTCTGCTGCTACAACAATCTACTTCGAGAAGCCCGATGCTTGGGATGCAGCTTATGCTTACATCTGGGATGACGTTGCAAACAACGGTTGGGCAGGCGTTATGATGACTGATTGCGGCGATGGCTTATGGTCCATCGATGCAGAGCCTGGTGCTAACATCATCTTCACAAACGGTACAGGCGGTGTTGGCTACCAGACAGCTGACAATGTTGTTCCTATGGATGGCAGCAACTGTGCATACCTTGATGGTGGTCAGGCTGCTAACGGCTTTGGTGAGCTCTTCGATTCTATCTCCTGGAAAACAGTAGAGACAGGCGAGGACGAGACAACAACAGCTGCTTCCGTTGAGACAACAGTTGCAGAAGTTGAGACAACAGTTGCTGAGGTAGAGACAACAGTTGCAGAAGTTGAGACAACAGTTGCTGAGGTAGAAACAACAGTTGCTACAGAGGCAACAGAGGCTACTGAGGCTACAATCGACGAGACAGAGGCTACTGAGGCTACAGAAGCAACAGAGGCTACTGAGGCTACAGAAGCAACTGAGGCAACAGAGGCAACAGAGGCTACAGAAGCAACTGAGGCTACAGAAGCTACAGAGGCTACTGAGGGCACAACAGCTGCAGTTGTAGAGGGCGGCATCATCGTTGATGGCACAGACTACACAGCCGAGGCTGGCGCTGAGATTACTTACGTAGCAAACCTCAAGACTCCCAACAAGATTGAGGACGTTCAGGGTTACATCACATACGATGCTACTAAGCTCACAGTTGTTGAGGCAGTTACTCCCAACATCTACGGTGCAATCATCAACACAGGCGAGGCTGGCACAATTTACTTCAACGCTACAGAAGTAAACAACGGTCTTGACTTCACAACTGAGGCTGCTCTTATCCAGGTTAAGTTCACAGTTGTTGACGGCACAAACACAGAGATCGCTCTCACAATCGAAGAGATGACAGAGCGTAACGGTGGTTCTTACTTCACAGACAGCCAGCAGGTTAACGCTGACGTAACAGTTGCTGAGACTCTTACAGTTCCTGAGGTTCAGCCCACAGGTACAACAACAGTTGAGCCCACAGGCACAACAACAGTTGAGCCCACAGCTACAACAGTTGTAGATCCCACAAAGGCTCCTGTAGAGGATCCCACAGGTATCACAGGTACAACTCCTGCTGAGAAGCCCGACACACCTCCCACAGGTTCCACAATTGCTATCTATGCAGTTCTTGCAACTCTTGCTATGGCTGCCGCTGCAGTTGTAGTACTTCGCAAGAAGGTTAACGGCTAATTAATAAAGTTTATTTAAAGATTAAATCATCTTAATTTATGCTTTTCCGCCCCTCTGAGAAATCAGAGGGGCGTTTTTCTTTTGTGTGCTTATTTTAAGACAGCGTAGGTGAGCAAAGCATGATAGTTTGTGTGCCGAGTGTGCGTAAGCAAGTTAGCTATGAGATGGCGGTTCGACTTTCAAAAGCCTTCATAAAATCAAACTTTTATTAACGGCGGTTTAATTGTAGAGTGATTTTGCTGATAAAAACTGAAATTACTGTTAATTATACAAAAAAACATTGTAATTTCCTTAAGGTTGTAGTATAATCATATAAATATTAAGTTTATCTTTGGAGGAAGATATTATGAAACGTATTTTTACCGCATCTGTTGCAGGTGTTTTAACCTGTGTTATAATGCTTGCCACAATGATTTGTGCAGTAGCTGCACCTGCTTCTACCGTTAACGGTGTTGAGGCTCCTGTTGGTTCTACCATTGAGTATTCCATCGACCTCGTATCTTTTAAGCAGGACGTTGTTGGTATTCAGATGTTCTATAAGTTTGATACTAAGCATCTTAAGCTTTTAAGCACCGAGTTTGCAAGCTTTCCCAGTGCAGTTGTTAACCCCAACAACGGTGACGACGGTATGATTTATATGAACTACACTAACCCTTCTGACCCCATTGATTTTTCCAAGGCAAAAGAGATTGGTAAGCTTCAGTTTGAGGTTATTGCCGAGGGTGAGTCTCAGATTGAGTACTACATCCAGTACATCTTCGATTATGATATGGTTAATATCTACGACTACACTATTACATATTCTCTTAACGTAGACGGTGAGGCAAAGGTAGAGGACAAAACACCTATTCTTGCCGATATCAACAAGGTTCTTTCTGAGGTTGATAACGCTGATAAGTTTGACGTAGGTGATTTTGAAAACAACGTTGAGGGCACAGGCTCAGGCATTAAGCCCACAACTGCTCCTAAAACCAACGCTCCCGCTTCAAACAGCAACAATAACAGCTCTGACGGCGGTAACAACACAGCACTCTTTGTAATCGGCGGCATAGTTGTGCTTGCACTTGTGGTTGTTGTAATTTTAGCAGTTGCTAAGAGAAAGAATACAGACGCAGAATAATTTAAAACTTAAAGCCAATCCTTAAAGGGTTGGCTTTATTTTTGTGCAAAATTAGCTAAAAAATGTGTACAGAATTGTTATAATAGTGCTTGCTTTTTCTATGTATCTGTTATATAATGTTAGTGCTAAGACGTGTGCTTAGCAAAATAGTACTATTTTTTAGGAGGAATTCAAAATGTCCAAAAAACTTATGAGCGTTATTTTGGTAGCAGTTCTCGTACTCTCCATGGGTACAGTAGCAATGGCTTCTGTTTCTGCTGATGAGCTTCCCGCAAAAGCTGACGGTTACAACAGATACTACTTCTACATGCCTGAGAACTGGCTCAACGAACACGCAACAACTGCCGGTATCTACTGGTGGGAAGGCACAGATGCTTGCTCTTCTTGGCCTGGCTATGTAGCAAACCCCACAGACGTTGAGGGTCTTTACTACTACGATGTAAACCAGGATGTTACAACAATCATCTGGAACAACGCTATCGACGGCGGCACAGATCCCGAGGCTCCCATCTACACAGCTGCATATCAGACAATCAACATTGGTTCTGAGTACTATGACGCTGGTGAGAGCGTAAACTATCCTGACGGTACAGACAGCTTCGACGAGATGATCTACGTTGTTGACGAGTCTAAGACAATGGTTAACGACTTCAGCGGTAAGTCCACATTTGCTGGTGAGTGGTTCTACTACTACGGCAACGGTGAGTATGGCTTCACACCTGAGAAGGGTGATGTATACTTCAACCAGCGTTCTTACAACGAGGCTCCCACACCTGTTGAGGATGACGTAACAGAGCCCACAACTCCTGATGTAGAGTATGGTATCGTATCCATTGGCGGTATTGCTAACGAAGTATACGTTGGCGACGAGCTTACATACACAGTAAACCTCAAGACTCCTAACAAGATTGAGGACGTTCAGGCTTACATCACATATGATGCTGACATGCTCAAGGTTGTTGAGGCTACAACTCCCAACATCTACGGTGCAATTGTTAACACAGGTGAGGCTGGCACAATTTACTTCAACGCTACAGAAGTAAACAACGGTCTTGACTTCACAGCTGATTCCGCTCTCGTAGAGGTTAAGTTCGAGGTTCTTGCAAAGGCTGAGTCTGCTATCGATATCACAATCGAAGAGATGACAGAGCGTAACGGTGGTTCTTACTTCACAGACAGCGAGCAGGTTAACGCTGACGTTGTTGTTACAGAGACACTCAACGTTCCCGAGCGTCCCACAGAGCCCGAAACAACAGTTACAGCTCCTGTTGAGGATCCCACAAAGGCTCCCGTAGCTGATCCCACAGGTATCACAGGCACAACTCCCACAGAGAAGCCTGACACACCTCCCACAGGTGCAAACGTTGCTATCTTCGCAGCTCTCGCAGTAGTTGCTATGGCAGCTGCAGCAGTAGTTGTTCTTCGCAAGAAGGCTAACGCTTAATTTATAAAGTATCTAAGTTTTATTTAAACTCTTAGTTTTATGCTTTTGCTCCTCCCCGAAAGGGGAGGAGTTTTTCTTTGTGGGTTAGCCACTTGAGAGCAAATCGGCAACTGAAAAATTATTTAGAGAAAACCCATAAGTAACGGCGTGATGCTTTAGTGTGTGGGGTTACGCTTATACTGCTTTGTTTGTGTATATCGCACTAATCAAAGACCCTAAAGTTGGTTAATATATCAACAATAAGGTCTATTGCAAATAGACGCTGGTTGGTATATAATAAACTTAAGGAGATATGCTTGCAAGGAATATCTTTATATCAGGAGGAGAAACGAAATGATAAAGAGAGTTCTTTGTCTTGCACTGGCTATTGTCTGCATTGCAGGCACAGCCGTAATCGGTGTCAGCGCTGCTGATGCTGACAAAATTTATTTTGAGGTTCCAAGTGATTGGAACAACTATTCCAAGGTTTTCTGCCATATATGGGAGCTTGGCGGTGGCGAGTCTAAGGCAGCATGGAAGTCTAAGAAAGAGTCCTGCGAGCTTGTTGAAGGTCGCCTTTGGGCTTACGATACATCTAAGGTTGGCGGTCTCGAAGCCGGCAAAACCTACGGTGTTATCTTTGTAATCGATATTGACCTTCAGACTTACGATGCAGTTATGTCTACAGCTTGCCTTGGCGATACTCTTTATTGCAATGACACCATTTATGAGAATCCTACAGACAGCTCCAAAACCTGCCGTGCAGCATTCTGGAAAAATCAGGACCCTGCTCAGTATGGCCCCTTAATGCAGATTACATCTATCGGTAATCTTATCGGCACATGTATTCCTGCTGGCACAACCGCTGAGTCAATGTTCACAACCTTCCTTAACGAAAAGCTTACCAGCGCACAGACCCACAGCGGCAAGGACGATCAGGCAATTATTGATGACGTTCTTAATGGTTTAGGCCTTTCGCAGGACACAGGTGAAAAGCTCATTAAGGAAGCAGGCGTTAAGGTAGCTTGGGAAAAAGCTGAGTCTAAGGCACCCACAGCTGACAAGCCTGTAACTCCCCAGAACTCCGGTGCTGTTTCCTCAGGTCAGGAAACAACAGTGGTATTCGTAGCACTTGCTATGATGCTCGCTGCTGCATTAGTAGTTTTTGCACTCCGTAAAAAGAGCGTACAGTAAAAATCAAACAGACTGAACAAAAACCCTGAGGTTATCCTCAGGGTTTTTATTTTTGTGAAATATGGCTATAAAATATCTTTATCTGTAATATTGTGTATATTATTTGAGTTTCCAATATTTATTTGAAAAATACTATTGATTTTAAATATTAAATAATGTATAATTTAATCAAATAATTTTTAGGAGGAAAATCCAATGTTTAAGAGAATTATCACTTTAGCACTTGCAGTAGTTTGCCTTGCAAGCTTTGCAATCGTTGGCGTAAACGCTCTTGCTCCCGAGAAAGAGGGCGAAGTTGTTTACACAGCTACACTCACAACTCCCAACAAGATTGAGGACGTTCAGGGCTTCATTACATATGATGCAGCTGTTCTCAAGGTTGTTGAGGCTGCAACTCCCAACATCTACGGTGCTATCATCAACACAAACGAAGCTGGCACAATCTACTTCAATGCTACAGAAGTTAACAACGGTCTTGATTTCACAACAGCAGCTACTCTTGTTGAGGTTAAGTTCGAAGTAATCGGCGAGGGCGAAGTTGCTGCTGCTATGACAGTAGAAGAGATGACAGAGCGTAACGGCGATTCTTACTACACAAACTCTGAGAAGGTTAACGATGCAGTTGTTCTCGAAGAGGCAATTGTTGAGTATGTTGCTCCCACAACAACAGTTGAGCCCACACAGGCTACAACAACAGTTGAGCCCACAGCTACAACAGTTGTAGAGCCCACACAGGCTCCTGAGACAGATGCAACAGGTTCTACAGGCACACAGGGCGGCACAACAGACGTTCCTCCCACAGGTTCCACAGTTGCTATCTTTGCAGTTCTTGCAGTAGTTGCTATGGCTGGTGCAGCAGTAGTTGTTCTCCGCAAGAGAGTTAACGGCTAATTTTAATTAACACTTAAAAGCTTCCGATTTTTCGGAAGCTTTTTTGTTTATTTGCCAGCTTACTTGTTGACATTGTTGTTGTTGGCGGTATATAATGTAATTACCAAAATTATTAGGAGGTACAAAAATGAAGAAGATTTTATGTCTTATGTTGGCTCTCTTCTGCGTAGCATCTGTTGCTGTTGTTGGCGTTAGTGCTGCAGAGGATACAACAATCTACTTCGAAGTTCCCGCAGATTGGGAAAACTATAGCTCCGTTTATTGCCACATCTGGGCATACGGCGGTGACTCTCTTGCTGCTTGGCAGTCCAAGAAGGAAAAGTGCACAGAGGTTGAAACAGGCCTTTATTCCTACGACATCAGCAAGGTTGGCGGTCTTGAGGAAGGTGCATACTACGGTGTTATTTTCAGCGTAGATATCGGCTTACAGACTTACGACACACTTATGTCCACAGATTGCTATGGCGACACACTCTATTCTGATGGTACACTCTATGAGAATCCTCAGGATAGCTCCAAAACAGCTGTTGCTGCTTTCTGGAAGAACCAGGATCCTGCAAAGTACGGTCCCGTTTTACAGATTACATCTATCGGTAACGTAATCGGCACATGTCTCCCTCCCGGAGCAACTGCTGAGAGCGTATTCGAAGGTTTCCTTACAGATTGGCTTGACTCTGCAAGAGAGTATAGCGGTAAGGACGACCAGGCTATTATCGATGATACCGCAAAGGCTCTTGGTCTTACAAACGATCAGGTAACTGCACTTATCAGTGCAAGCGGTTTAGTTGTTGACTGGACAGCATCTGAGGAAATCCTTCCCACAGAAGCTCCTACTGAGGCACCCACAGAGGCTCCTACAGTAGCTCCCACAGAGCCTGCAGTTGACGACGGCTTTGCAATGTTCGATTTCGACGCTGAAGAGCTCGAAGACCGCAAGATTAAGGTTGGCGATACACTTACTGTTGAGCTTCATTTAGATGCTCCTGATAAAATTGAGGACATTCAGGGTTACATCACATACAATGCTGAGTATCTTAAGGTTCTCTCTGCAGCAACTCCCAACATCTACGGTGCAATCGTTAACACAGGCGAGGCTGGCACAATTTACTTCAACGCTACAGAAGTAAACAACGGTATGGACTTTGCAACAACACCCGGTACAGTTATCGAGGTTGAGTTTGAGGTTCTCGATGCTGCTAACGGCCAGACTATCCTTACACCTCAGTGGGTTATCGAAGAGATGACACAGTTCAACGGCGAGTCTTTCTTCACAAATTCTGAGAAGGTTAATGACGAAGTGTATGTTGATATGCTTTGGATTCTTCCCGTATATGAGGATGCTACTCAGCCCACAACTTTAGACTCTGCTGTTACACCCGACCCTGTAACAAAGCCCGTTTCTACAGATGTAACAGGCGGTACAGGTGCTCCTGAGGCAGGCGACAAGGACGTTCCTCCCACAGGTGCAAACATTGCTGTATTTGCAGTTCTTGCAGTAGTTGCAATGGCCGGTGCAGCAGTTGTTGTTCTTCGCAAGAAGGTTAACGGCTAATTAATTAACGTTTTATAAACTGTTTCACATTTTGTGAAACAGTTTATTTTTTTAATAGGTATTGCAAAATAATTCCTTTTAGTGTATACTTAGCCTCAGTCGTAATGACAATTATTTTAGGAGGAATATTTATTATGAAGAGAATTATCACTCTGGCACTCGCTATCGTGTGCCTCGCAAGCTTCGCTATTGTAGGTGTAAGTGCTCTTGATGTTGAGAACAACAATCAGTTCATTTACTTCGTAGACCTTGTAACTCCCAACAAGATTGAGGACGTACAGGGTTACATCACTTATGATGCAGAGCTTATGGAAGTTGTTGAAGTAGAAACACCTTACATCTATGGTGCTATCATCAACTACAACGAGCCCGGTGTTATTTACTTCAACGCTACAGAAGTTAACAACGGTATGGATTTTTCAGGCGATACATACAAGAACCTTATCGAAGTTAAGTTTAACATCACAGGCGATTACACACTTGACGACATCGAAACAGTTTATCAGGAGTCTATCAGCTACACTATCGAAGAGATGACAGAGCGTAACGGCGACTCTTACTTTACAAATTCTGAGCAGGTTAACGAAGATGTTCAGATCGGTTGCGGTTGCATGTATGGCGTTGCTGATACAGAGCCCACAACTGTAGAGACAGAGCCTACAACTGCAACAGAGGGTACAGAGGCTACTGAGCCTACTGTTATCACTACTGTTACTGAGACAGATGCAACAGGTTCTACAGGCACACAGGGCGGCACAACTGATGTTCCCCCCACAGGTTCCACAGTTGCTATCTTTGCAGCTCTTGCAGTAGTTGCAATGGCTGGCGCAGCAGTTGTTATTCTTCGCAAGAAGGTTAACGGCTAATTTAAATTAAGAATTTAAGCTTCCGAGCAATCGGAAGCTTTTTTTCTTTTGCAGCAAAATGTGTATAAATTAAACCTAATTTTTAAAAAAATATAAAAATAATTTGGTAACAAAATATACAAAACTATTGCAGTTTTGAAATATATAGTGTATAATCATTGTGACGATATATCGTCTCAGACTGAACATTTATATTTTTTAGGAGGAGATTGCAATGTTCAAAAAGATTCTTTGCTTAGCTCTTGCTCTCGTTTGCATGGCTAGCGTTGCTGTAATCGGTGCATCTGCTGCCGAGGACACAACAATTTATTTCGAAGTTCCTGCTGATTGGAACAACTACAACTCCGTATACTGCCACATCTGGGAGTACGGCGGTGACTCTCTTGCTGCATGGCAGTCCAAGAAGGAGAAGTGCACACAGGTTGAGGATAAGCTCTATTCTTATGACGTATCCAAGGCTGGCACACTTACAGACGGTACATACTACGGTGTAATCTTCAGCGTAGATATCGGTCTCCAGACATACGACACACTTATGACAACAGCTTGCTACGGCGATACACTTTATGCTGACGGCACAATCTATGAGAATCCTCAGGATAGCTCCAAGACAGCAGTTGCTGCTTTCTGGAAGGGTCAGGATAAGTCCGCTTACGGTCCTGTAATGCAGGTTACATCTATCGGTAACCTCATCGGCACATGTCTCCCCCCCGGAGTTACAGCTGAGAAGCTCTTCACAGACTTCCTCGCAGATTGGCTCGATGACGCAAGAACATACAGCGGCAAGGACGATCAGGCTATCATCGACGATATGTCCACAGCTCTCGGTCTTTCTCAGGATACAACTGAGAAGCTCATCAAGGATGCTGGCGTAGAAGTTAAGTGGGAAAAGGCTAAGTCCGAAGCTCCCAAGGAAGATAAGCCCGTAACACCTTCCACAGGTGCTGCAGTTTCTTCCGGTCAGGAAACAACTATCGTTGTTATCGCTATCGCTATGATGATTGCTGCTGCTGGCGTAGTTTTCTTCGCTCGCAAGAAGGTAACTGAGTAATTTAACGTTTACTTTTCTACTTTCAGTCTGATTGACAGATACTATATAATTGTCGAACAACAAGTTACCCCCGAAGGCTAAGCCCTCGGGGGTTTTGTTATGCTTTACTGTAGATTTTTTTGCATCATTATGTGCTCAACGCCTTCTTCAAGGTCGATTTCACCGTAAGGGGTGTAGCCTAAGCTTTCATAAAATTCCTTGACCCTCAACTGGGCGTGTATTACTGTACGCTTTCCGCCAAGCTTTATGATTTCTTTTTCAGCAGCTTTTACAATTTCGGCACCTAAGCCTTTGCCACGGTACTCTTTCATAACTGCAATACGGCTTATGAGATATGCTCCTCTTGTTTCGTCATAAAAAAATCTTGAGGTTGCCGCAAAATGTCCGTCTATAAAGCCCACAAGGTGTGTTGCTCTTTGTTCATTTTTGTCAAGCTCAAGGTCTTTGGAAAAGCCCTGCTCCTTAACAAACACCTGCATTCGTATCTCTACGGCATAGGTTGGTAGCTTATCGTAAACTTTAATTTCCATAGTAACCTCAATATGTGTGCCGGCATACTTCATTGATTTTTTCCTGAAGCTTGAGGAAATCCTCAAAAGCCTCAGGCTTTTTTCTTGGGTCTCTCAGAAGTGCCGCAGGGTGGAGCATTGCCATCATAAGAGTACCGTTTTTCTCAAACCATACTCCGTGCTCCTTGGTGATTTTAATGTCAGCTTTAATAAGCTTTGCCGCCGCAATTCTGCCTAAACATACTATGATTTTAGGACGCATGAGTTTAACCTGATTTCTCAGCCAATCTATGCAAAGCTCGGTTTCTTCAGGTTTTGGGTCGCGGTTTTTGGGCGGACGGCACTTAACCATATTCGCTATGTAAATGTTTTTGTCGCGGCTTAAATCTACTGCTTCTAACATTTTGTCCAGAAGCTTCCCGGCACGGCCTACAAATGGTTCACCTTGTAAATCCTCATTTTCTCCCGGTCCTTCGCCTATAAACATAACCTCTGCGTCCTTTACGCCAATACCGAAAACCACGTTGGTTCTGTCTTCGCAAAGTCCGCATTTTGTGCAGAGCTTGCAGGCGTCCTTTAGCTCTTCCCAAGTTTTATACATTTAATACCTCCTAAAATATATAAAAGAGTTGAAATTTGTCGTAGATAGGTGTAAAATAACATTGTTAAAAATTTAATGAAATGGTGGTAATTTCAAATGAAAATTATGGTAGAAACTTCTGCAAGACATATCCACGTATGTCAGTCTACCCTCGAAACACTTTTTGGTAAGGATGCTACTCTTACTAACAAAAAAGACCTTTCTCAGCCCGGTCAGTTTGCTTGTGCAGAAAAGGTGAAGGTTGTTGGCCCTAAGGGCGACCTTACAATGTCTATTCTCGGTCCTGTTCGCCCTGCTGATCAGGTTGAGGTTGCACTTACAGACGCAAGAAAGCTCGGTATCGCAGCTCCCATCCGTGAGTCAGGCGATGTAGCAGGTACTCCCGGCTGTAAGCTTGTTGGCCCCATGGGCGAGGTTGACATTGCTGAGGGCGTTATTGCTGCAAAGCGTCACATCCATCTTACTCCCGAAGCTGCTGCTGAGTTCGGTGTAGAGGATAAGCAGATTGTATCCGTTAAGGTTGGCGAAGGCACAGGCAGAGAGACTATCTTTGGTGATGTTGTTTGCCGTGTTAGCGATAAGTTCTTCCCTGCAATGCACATTGATACAGACGAGTCCAACGCTGCAGGCCTTACAGGCACAGTAGACGGCGAAATCATCCGTTAACCACGGTAGGGTAATTCCGCCTTTGAAAAAACTAATATAACCGAAGCCTCGCTTAACGGCGGGGCTTTTGTATTTGCGAGTAGATTATGTGTTTTGTAGTGGAGGGGGAATTACCACGCAGTGTTGGGGAATGTTAGCACACTGGCAAAAGGGGGACAGTCCTCGTAAAGGACCCCCTCCCGAAAACTATTCTGTTAACTAAGTATGTAGGGAGCCAAAAGGCTCCCTACAGATAAATGTTTATTTCATCTAAAGAGTTATTTATTTAAAGTTTTAATTTCGATTTTACTTAAATCAGAGCTTACCCCGTCGTCGGTGTAAAGTTCATACTTTGCATCTGCATAACCCATAAGTTCAAGAGTATCAAAATCCATAGCGTCTGTAGAAAGAGCAGATTTTGCAAGGGGAATACACTTGTCCTTGCGGATAAAGAACACAACCTCACTGAGAGGAACCTCAACAAAGTGGTGGCCCTTTTTCATATCGGTAAGTGTAAGTTCTCCGCCTGCTTTAAGACGTACAGCTTTCATATCTTCAGGAAGGTAAACGTATCTGCCGATGGCGTTTTGAGTGTAAACAGGAGCAATCATAAGCTCGTTGCCAACGAAGAGCTGGTCCTCGCAATTTCTTGCCATTTCGTCGTCCTTGTACTCGAAGCCTAAGGGCTTGAAGAACATATCATCGTTTTCGGCACACTTTAAGAATTCGCTGTAAAGGTAGGGGAGCAAGCGATATCTCAGCTCGATAATATTTTTAAAATCTTCGGGATTTTCAAACTGATAGCACTCTTGGTCTCTTGTGCAAAGTGCAGCGTGGTTACGCATAAGAGGTGTAAAAATTCCTAAACCGAGCCATCTTAAAACCAGGTCACGGGAAGCGTCACATCCGAAACCGCCTAAATCTGCACCAACGTAAAGGAAACCGCACATATTAAGGGCGGGTAACTGCTTAAGCTCTAAAAGAATATGTGACCACCAAGAGAAGTTGTCGCCTGTCCATATGCCTGCTGAGCGGTGCATACCAACATAAGAAGCACGTGAGAATAGCAGTGTTCTTTCGTCGGGTCTAAGCTTTTGAAGTGCCTTTGCGGTGCACTCTGTCATTTTGTAGCCGTACATATTGTGAATATCGTTATGCTTAATAAGCTTACCATTAACGTTATGGTAAATAGAGTTGTAATCCTCCTGAGAATTCTGTAAGCCGTTTACGATATCCTTGATTTTATTGTAGTTGTCAACAGATTTATCGCCATTTGTGATTTCTGCAAGCTTTTCGTAAAAACGCTCAATGCCTTTTTCAGAGTAGAAAATTGCAGGCTCGTTCATATCGTTCCAAAAACCTTCGATGCCTAAATCTGTAAGGGCTTTGTATTTAAGACCAAACCAGAGGCCGGCCTCTTCATTGAGAAAATCAGGAAAGTGAGTAAGCCCCGGCCATACGCCTGCCGAGAATGGCTTGCCGTCCTTATCAACACAGAAATAGCCTTTCTCAAGACCTTCTTCGTAAATATCGTAGCCTTCTTCAATCTTAACACCGGCGTCGATAATGGGAACAAGGCGGATGCCCTCTGCTTTCATTTCGTCAATAAGCTCAGGTAAGTCTCCGAAACGTTCCTTGTTTACGGTAAAGTCTTTGTAGTCCTCCATATAGTCAATATCAAGGAAAATAGCGTCCAGAGGGATACCCTCTTTGCGGTAATTTTTGGCAACTTCACGCACAGCGTCGGCTGTGTAATAGCTCCAACGGCTCTGCATATAGCCCATTGCCCAGCGGGGAGGAACATAAGACTTTCCGATGATTTTTCTGAAGCTTTTTACAATTTCAATGGGATTTTCGCCCTCAATAATATAAACATCAATATCAGCCTTATCGCAGAAAATTCTGAGGGTATCTGCTTTTGTAAAGCCGATATCAAAGGTTAATTTTGTGGGGTAATCAAAGAATGCACCAAAAGTTTTCTTACCCTCAATAAGAATAAAGTTATGTGCACCATAAAGGCTTTTGGTGGTTTCCATATGGCAGAAATCGTCGCTGCAGTAGGAGTTGTAAATATAGCCGCGTTTGTTAATTCCGCGGGTAGCTTCACCTAAGCCGTAAACAATGTCTTTATCCTGCATTTTAAATTCAAATGAAATGCCCTCATTAGTACTTACTGAGAAATAGGGAATATCGGAAGCCTCTGCTTTAATATCCTCAACAACTGCACCCGTAAAAAAAGGTGTGCCGTAGGTGTATTTTTTAACCATAATATATCGCCGCCTTATTGAAAAATTTTTAATTATAGTATATAATTAGTGTAGCTTTATTTTAGCATATTTATTTTAACTTAACAATAATTATTTTAAGTTTTGAAAGGAAGCTTTTACTATGAGCAACAAGGTTATAGTTTTTTCTGACAGCACAATTGACCTTACCCCTGAGCTTTACGAAAGATACGGTATTAAGACAATTCCTATGCACATTAATTTAGGAGGTAAAACTTACGAGGATAACGTAAATATTACCACCACCGAGCTTTTTGACCATTATTACGAAACAAAGGAATTGCCTAAAACAGCCGCTATTAATAGCGAAGAGTTTATCGACACCTTCAAGCCTTATATTGATGATGGCTACGAAATTGTTTACGTTAGTCTTGGCTCGGCACTTTCAGTAAGTTACAGAAGCTCAGTTTTAGCCGCTGAGGAGCTTCAGGGCAAGCTTCACACCATTGACTCTTGCTCTTTAAGCACAGGTGCAGGTCTCTTAACAATCGAGGCTGCTATCAGAGCTCAGCAGGGCATGGAGGCTGCTCAGATTGCCGAGGAAGTAAGATCATTAAACCAGAAAAACCATGCAAGCTTTATTTTAGATACCCTTGAGTTTATGAAGGCAGGCGGCAGATGCTCAGCCGTTGCAGCTTTTGGTGCAAATCTTTTAGGCCTTAAGCCTTGTATTGGTGTTGACAACTCGAAAAACGGTGCGATGGGCGTTACAAAGAAATACCGCGGAAAGCTTACAAAGGTTATTACAGACTACATCGACGATACTTTAGCCGCTTACGATAATATTAAAACCGACAGAGTTTTCGTTACATATTCATCTGATAAGGATGATATTGTTAACACCGCTGTTGAGCATGTTAAGAGCAAAGGTATATTTAAAGAGGTTTTCTGTACTCGCGCAAGCTGTACTATTTCAAGCCATTGCGGTCCTGCTACGTTAGGTGTTCTTTTTATGACAGAATAATTTGTTGTGCACTCCCCATAAAACGGGGAGTGTTTTTTTATGCTAATTTCATAGCACCCTTCAAAGAAGGTGCAGATTATACCATTTTTTAGTCGAATTTTACCAAAATGTAGCAAAATCACCAAAGTTTTGTTATAATTATATTGCAGATAATATATTTAACGTTTATTTAGGGGTGTGAAAATTGGGAGCAAAAGGAATGGCAACCGATAAGAGAATTCTTGATGCCGCCGAGGGCCTTTTCGCTATGAGGGGCTTTACGGCAGTAACCATGAAAGATATATGTGCCGCGGCATCTATTTCAAGAGGCGGACTCTACAGGCATTATTCCTCAACAGCTATGGTGTTTACAGCTATAATAGAACGTGAGCAGGAAATGGCTCACAACGCATTGCAAAGAGCTAAAGACGGGGAGATTTCACCTGACAAAATTCTTGATGTGTACTTAGAGCATAGAATGAGCAATATCCTTGACTGTGATTTTGGTATAGATAATGCTATTACAGAATTTGCATCAAACACCGAAAACGGCAGAAAAATTGCCCAAAAGCGTGCAGAGGATTGCCTTCAGATTATAGAGGAGCTAATTCGTATGGGTAACAAGGCGGAAATTTATGACTGTAAGGACGTAAAATCCACCGCAAAGCAGATTTGCTGGATTATTGAGGGTATGTGCAAGCATTCCGTTATTATTCCCATTACAGAAAAAGACGTGGATAATCAGCTGAAGCTTATAAATGATATGCTTAAATAAAAAAACGGAGACAAGCCTAAAAAGCTGTCTCCGTTTTCTTATTTTTCTTTTGTAAGTACCATTACGTCGCCGCCTGCAGTAAGTGAAAGATCATCGCCCTTAATGGTAAAGGTATAGGGGTGCGAGCCTAATATTTCCTGCGACTCTTCATGGAAGGTTATGGTATTTTTGTTAACCTCGTAGGTGAATTTGATAGTAAGAAGTCCTCCCAAAGCAAAAACCTCGCCTGTTCCGTCCTCATTAAAGATAAAAGACATTTCAATATCGTCTTCGGAAAAGGTCCATTTGCCAATGAGCTTGCCTTCGCTTGAGCAGGCTGTAAGAATACAGCATAGCATAAGAATTACCGAAATTACAGCAGTTGCCTTTTTCATAATTTATACCCCTTAATTTATAGTAAAATAATTATACTACCGAAAATAAAAATAATCAACAAAAAAGGCTGTGATAAATTCACAGCCTTTAAAAATTTATTCTGTTGCGTAGTTGTCGAAGTAGCCCTGAATAAGAATGCAGGGAGTACCTCTGTCGCCTGAGCCGCTGGTAAGGTCGCAAAGGCTGCCAAGAAGGTCGGTAAGTCTTCTGGGTGTTGTACCCTGAGAAGTCATATTGCCAACGAGGTTTCCTTCTTTCTTCTTGATAAGAGCCTTCATAGCGTTTGCAAGTTCCTCACCCTTAAGACCAGCGAGGTCGTTGTCTGCGAAGTACTTCATCTTAAGCTCGTTGGGTGTACCCTCAAGACCTGAGGTGTATCCGGGGGAAACAACGGGATCTGCAAGCTCCCAAATGCCGCCTACGGGGTCTTTAAAGCCACCGTCGCCGTATACCATAACCTCCATATGCTTGCCTGTAGCCTTAAGTAAAGCCGCCTGAAGTTCTGAAACAAATTTGTCACAATCTCTGGGGAATAACTTAACCTTTTCTTCAGTTGCTTTGTTGGAACCAAGGATACCATACTGGGGATTAAATCCTGAGCCGTCAACGCTCTCGGTAAGAATCTGGTCCATTCTGTAAACTTTCTCGGCGCCTGCGGCTAAGAGAAGTCTCTGGGTTCTGAAACGAGTGTGAATGTCACAGTTAAGAACATTTTTTGTATAGTTAAGAATGTATCTGGGATCGTTGCTGAATACAATTTCAATGTTATCGCCAAGGCTCTTGTAATACTCGATATAGTCAACGCCTGTGAAGGTGTGCTTTGTTTCAAAGCCGAAAACCTTGCGGAATTCTTCCTCGTTAAAGCTGTCGCTGTAGGGGTTTACGCCTTTTTCGTCGATAGCGTCATAGGTGATAAAGGAGTTACCAACCTCGTCAGAGGGGTAAGAAAGCTGAACGTAAAGCTTCTTGCAGCTTTTTGCAATAGCACGAAGCAAAATTGCAAAGCGGTTACGGGAAAGAATGGGGAACACAATACCAAGTTCCTCACCGCCAAACTTATTCTTAAGGTCTGTGGCAATCTGGTCAACTGTTGCGTAGTTACCCTGTGTTCTTGCAACAACAGCCTCTGTAACGCCTACAATGTTTCTGTCCTGAAGCTCGAATTTTTCGTTCTCAGCAGCATCTGTGATGCTTTTTACAATAGCTGCAACAAGGTCGTCGCCCTCCTGAAAAATAGGGGTGATAATACCTCTTGAAACAACTCCGGTGTAATGCATAGCTTTTACTTCCTTTCGTGTCCTGTTTGGGGTAAACTGACGTTTGCCCATACTAAAAATACTGTAAGGTATTTAAAAAAGACGATTAATTATACATCCAAAATACCTTTCCTGTCAATAAAATTAATGCAATTTTAAAGAAAAAATCCTGCAAAAAATGTAAATTTATGTCTTTACTTCTTCAGGGGAAAAATCAGAAGCCTATTTCCGTAAGTCTTTCGGTTGAGTTTGCTTTAAGTCTTACAGATTCGCTTAAAGCAATAAACATAATAAACCAAGGGGTGTTTACGGGATTTGCAATGTTTACAATGTCCTGAGTTGCATAAGCCACGATAACGCCTACGCACATCAAAGCTAAAGGATTGGTTTTAGAATTTTTAACCGAATTGAAGATTGCAGAGCCCACAAATAAAAGATAGCTTGCAATACCTGTAAGACCCACGGTTACAAGATAATTGATGTATACGTTATGGGCGGCATTGGTTGAGGAATCACCAAAGCGGGTAAGTAACTCGTCAAAATAAACCGCAAATACGTTGTAGAAGGTGTCGGGACCTGAGCCGAACATAACCTCAAAGAAGTTGAAGTCGCCCATAAGCTCAAAAGATTTAATCCAGAAGTAACCTCGGTGAGTACCCCATTTTTCGTCAAAGCGGAAGAATCTTGTGAAAGTGCCGAGAGTAGACTCTGTATTGATTGCAGAGTAATAAATGAACATTGCAATTATCGCCAAAGCACCAATTGATACCAAAGCAAATGAGCCGATAAAGGCAAACTTTTCGATGCCCTTATCTTTAAGTAATGAGCAAAGAATAGCAAGACCGGCAAAAACAGGAATAAGAATAAATACAAAATTATTATATACAAAAATTTCAGAAAAACTTGTATATCCTTTATTATTCCCTTTCATCACAAGGTCAAAAAGCCACAGAAGTTTGGCGCTTACCATCATTAAGCACAGGCAGAAGAAGAATTTTGAAAGCTTCTTCATATCGCGGCTTAAGATTACAAGCATAATCGCAAAGGCAGCGAAGCAGCCTAAGAAACCACCGTCAGAGGTTGCAACCAAAAGTCCCATAAACTGGAGCCCTGTGCTTACATAAGCGATTATTCTCATAATTCTGTCCTCGGTTGCTATTGCAAGACCTACCGAGAAAGGCAGAGCTACGGTAATCATAGCAGAAAGGTAGTTTTTGTTGCCGATGGTGGATGTAAAGTTAACCTGAACGTTTTGATTGGACTGATACTTTGCAAAAATACCTAAAATGTCGATATGGTAGAAGTTAACGATTGCCACAAAGCTCATTATGGTCATACCGATAAACATAAAGTAAATAACGTACTTTGTGTAGTAAAAATATCTTGAAACTACAAAATAGCAAACCGTCATTGCCAGAATCATCAGCAGTCCCATATTTCTGCCGTAGCTTCCCAAAAAGAGTTTTCCAATGGCTTCACCGGGATTTTCTGCGGCAATTGTTGCACCAATTGCAGAAATAACAGTAACGCCTAAGAAAGCAAGAATACCTATATCGGTAAGATTAAGCTTAAAGGGGTCTTTGTAGGCTTCAAGTTTACCTTTTGAGGAATTTTTGCCAAGAGTCTGACCAAGAAGTATAATGCTTATGGCGACACCGACTACGCCTGTAAGAACTACAAAAAGCCAGAATTTATCGCGTCTGGCACTTTGATAATAATTTGTCAGAAATAAAGGGAAAAGCGTGAACATTAAAATTGTGTAAAGGGTAACCAAAGCGTGATTAACCGTAAACGTAAGCTTTGGTGCCTTAATAGCTTTGTTTTTCTTTGCCATTTTAACTCTCCTTTTTCTTTTTAAAACCAAGATTTGCCAGAGCTTTTACACCCAAGGTTATACCAAAAGCTCCGCCTAAAACCACAACAGCCCAGATTAAAGACATAAAAAACGGCTGTTCGTAAACGTATAAAAACGGATAGGGGCCGTGCCATACCTTTAGCAGATTAAGGGTTACAGCCACAATACCGTAAATGAGAGTAGGTATCATAGAGTAAACACAGTGCTTAAGGGTTATTTTGTCGCCGTTTTCAAGTAAACAAAGGGACAAAACCGAAACAATAGGGCAGAGGGTGTGGTGATAAAGGTTAGGCCCTTCAAACATAATGGGCACAAATCCGCCCATCATTCCCATTGGTGCCAGTATAAACACGGTTACCAGAAAGGTTTCGGTTAAACAGCAGGCAGATGAAAACTTGAGTATCCTTATCAAATTTGGTGCTTGGTCTTTATTTTTAACTAAATCTTGTGCCGCAAAGAACGCCACAATTATAGCCACCAGCATTGAAAAAATGTTTGAAAGCTGAGTGTAATATTTTAGCCAGCCTAAAGGGTGCAGATTGTAGCTTTTGTAAAGCTCAACCATAAGCCACAGCCCCCTAAGCTCAAGGATAACCAACAAAAGGTTAACCGTAAGTATAAGTACTTTGCGGAGTTTTAAACTTCTGCTCATAATACCCTCCTTTTAAACCAAAACAATATTATATCATAGTTAAAGGGGCTTTTCAATTACATTCCCGAAAGTTCTCTCAGCTTTCTGAAAGCTTTGCGGTATTTTTCATTTTCATAATAAAATACAAGTCCGTGGGCGGCTTCCTTGGAGGTTACAAGGATTTTATCAAAACTTCCCACACTTGTGTTTTTCTCAAACATTTTAAAGGGTACCACATCGTCAGCTTCACCGTGAGCAAACATAACAGGGAGTTTATTGTTTTTTAAGCTTTTTTTAGTGTTAACCTTGCCGAGAAAAGAGCCGATTTTAAAGAAAGCAGCAAGGCTGACAAAGTTTGACATAAAGTTTGCGAGAGGCTTGATTTTGAATACTTCAATTAGAGCAAAACCAATTACGTGCTTAGGACAATCGAAACCACAGTCGCAAACAGCACCCTTAACGGACTCGGGTAAATCAAGGCCTAAGGTGTACATAACGGTTGAGGCGCCCATAGAAACGCCTGCAAGGAGGATTTTGACTTTTCCGTTATGGCGGGTGTCAACGTATTTTATCCATTCCAAAAAGTCATAACGTTCTTTAAGTCCAAAAGTTATGTACTTGCCGTCGCTTTCCAAGTGAGTTCTGTGAACAATAAAAAGCAGGTCGAAGCCTTCTTCATAATAATACTTTGCAGATGCAGAAAAATCAAAATAAGGGAAGGAGCGATACCCGTGGCAAAGTATAATTACCTTGCCGTTGGAGTTTTCATTTTTAAGGTAGTAACCCTTTAAATTAAGGCCGTCGTGTGATTTAATCCACACTTCTTCTTTACTCTTAAAATCTTTAAACCAGTAAATTCCCTTGCGGAAATATTCGTGAAAAGGTCTGTTGCCTACTTTTTTAGAGGCAGCTTCCACTTGGTCGCCCTCATAATTTCGTCGGCTGAAGCTTCTTTCAAAGGCGATAAAGCCGAAAACAATGCAATAAATAAGCAAAATCAGAATAACAGAGAGTATTATTATAAGCGGTATCAAAACGTCACATTCTTTCATAAAAACTACGTAAAAGTTCACATAAAATTCCACTTTATATTTTGAACCATCAACTTTAATTTGTCAATATTCTTTTAGCTTGTTGACTACTTAATTTTGATTTTATATAATTTATATATTAATTTGTAAGGTGATATTTATGGATACTGAAAAAATCTTAAGTGCGGTGGACCATACCCTGCTTTCTCAAACTGCAACAGAGGCAGAAATTTTGGCACTTTGTGACGATGGAATAAAATATAAAACTGCCAGCGTGTGCATTCCTCTTTCTTATGTAAAAAGAGCTAAGAAATATGTTGTCGACAGGCTTAAAATATGCACGGTTATCGGTTTTCCCAACGGTTATGTTACCGAGAATGTAAAGTGTTTTGAAGCCACAGAGGCAGTTGCTCTCGGCGCTGACGAAATTGATATGGTTATTAATATCGGCGACGTTAAAAACGGTGATTTTGATAAGATTTTAAAAGAAATTAAAGCCGTTAAGAAAGCCTCAGGCGGTAAAATTCTAAAGGTTATTATTGAAAGCTGCCTCTTGACAGAGGATGAAAAAATTCGTATGTGTAAAGTGGTGTCAGAGTCAGGTGCGGATTTTATAAAAACATCCACAGGTTTTTCTACAGGCGGTGCAACTGCTGCGGACATAAAGCTTTTTTCAGAGCACGTCGAGCCTCACGTTAAAATCAAAGCCGCCGGCGGGATTTCTTCTTTTGAAGATGCAGAGCTTTTTATGAGCCTCGGAGCAAGCCGACTTGGCACAAGCAGGTTAGTAAAGATACTGAAGAATTCAGGTGACGATAATGGAACATATTAAAACACCCCACATAAATCTACTTGATGAAATTGCATTCGGCAAAACCGTTCTTATGCCCGGCGACCCGTTAAGAGCGAAGTTTATTGCCGAAAACTTTCTTGAAAATGCTAAGCTTGTTAATAATGTAAGAGGTATTCAGGGCTACACAGGTTACTACAAAGGCGTTAAGGTTAGCGTTATGGCAAGCGGAATGGGTATGCCCTCAATCGGTATTTATTCCTATGAGCTTTTTAAATTTTTCGGGGTACAGAATATTATCCGTGTGGGTAGTGCAGGTGCCATTAGCGAAGATGTAAAGCTTAAGGATATTGTGGTTGGTATAGGTGCTTCTACCAACTCGAATTTTCAGAGTCAGTATGGCCTTAGGGGAGTTATAGCCCCTGTATGTAGTTTCGATTTGCTTAATGCTGTAAATACTGCATCAAAGAATGAAAATATTAATATAAAAGTAGGCTCGCTTTACTCCTCAGATACTTTTTATGATGATACAACTCCTGCCGCTCAGTGGGGCAAAATGGGTTGCCTTGCGGTAGAAATGGAAGCCGCCGCCCTTTATCTGACGGCTCAGCGTCTGGGGATGCGTGCTCTTGCGGTGTGTACAATCTCTGACTTGGTATATCCGCCTTTTGATTCTTTAGAAGCTGACGCCAGAGAAAAAACATTTACCGATATGATGCGTCTGGCTCTTGAAACTGCAGTAATTGCCGAAGGCTTACCTACACTTTTACCCAAGGAATAATTATGAGCAAACGTGTATTTTTAATAGTTCTTGACAGCTTCGGTATCGGCGAAATGAAGGACTCGGATAAATTCGACGACAAGGGTGCCAATACTCTTCGCTCTGTTTCAAAGTCGGAATATTTCGATTTGAGAAATTTAAAGAAGCTTGGTCTGTTTAATATTGAGGGCGTGGATTATCTTGAGGGTACTGAAAATCCCAAGGGTACCTTTTGCAGGTTTTCTGAGCTTTCTCAAGGCAAAGATACTACCGTTGGCCATTGGGAAATCTGCGGTATAGTAAGTGAAAAGCCTTTGCCCACATACCCTCAGGGCTTTCCTGATGAGATTATTAAAGAGTTTTCAGTAAAATGCGGGCGAGGTGTGCTTTGTAACAAGCCTTACTCAGGCACAGAGGTTCTTTGTGACTTTGGTGAGGAGCATATAAAAAGCGGAGATCTGATTGTTTATACATCTGCCGACAGCGTTTTTCAGATTGCCGCCCACGAGGACGTTATACCCGTGGAAAAGCTCTATGATTATTGCAGAATTGCAAGGAGTATTCTTAAAGGTGAACACGGCGTAGGCAGAGTTATCGCAAGACCCTTCAAGGGTGAAAATGGGGATTTCTGCCGTACCAAAAACCGCCACGATTTTTCACTTGCTCCGCCTCAAAAAACCGTACTTGACTATATAAGCCAAAGCGGAAAAGATGTAATCGGTGTAGGAAAAATCAACGACATTTTTGCAGGCAAAGGTATTACAGAGTATGTTTACACTGCTTCCAACAAGAAAGGCGTTGATAAAACCCTTGAGTATCTCAGTAAGGATTTTTCAGGTCTTTGTTTTGTGAATCTGGTTGATTTTGATATGGTCTATGGTCACAGAAACGACGTTGACGGTTATGCTAAGGCTTTGACTGAGTTTGATAAAGCTTTGCCGAAAATTCTGGAAAAGCTTATGGATGAAGATGTTCTTATAATTACCGCTGATCACGGTTGTGACCCGGGTTTTAAAGCTTCAACTGACCATACAAGAGAGCATATCCCTTGCCTTATATTCGGCAAAGGAATTAAAAATGTTGATTTAGGAACAAAAGAAGGCTTTTGTCACATCGGCAAAACTGTCTGTGATTATCTCGGTGTTTATGCTGATATCGAAGGCGAAAGCTTTTTAAATGATATTTTAAAGGATTAAAAATGGCTAAGTTATATTTTAAATACGGTGCAATGGGAAGTTCAAAGTCTGCCAATGCATTGATTACAAAGTTTAATTACGAAGAAAGAGGAATGAGGGTTTGGCTCATAAAGCCTTCTGTAGATACCAGAGACGGCAAACACACCCTTAAGTCCCGCATAGGTTTGTCTGCAGAAGCTGATATTATAAATGAAAATGATAATATCATAGAAATGCTCAATGAAAGGCAGGATGTAGATGTTATTATTTCTGACGAGTGTCAGTTTTTTACAGCTGCCCAGATAGATGAGCTGAGAGAAATTGTGGATTTTAAAGCCATTCCCGTTATGTGCTTTGGTTTAAGAACCGACTTTAAAACGCAGCTTTTTGAGGGCAGCAAAAGACTTTTTGAGGTTGCCGATTCCATAACAGAAATCAAAACCATCTGCTCCTGCGGAAGAAAGGCTACAGTTAATGCCAGAGTTGACTCTGAGGGCTATGTTTTAACCAAGGGCAGGCAGGTGCTTTTAGGCGATAACGACCGCTATATTGCTATGTGCCACAGGTGCTTCGCAAAGGCAATTAAAGACAAAAAAGCGGTAAGATAAATAAAAATGTAGCTTTTTTGCAAAATTTATAACATAAGTTTAAAAAAGATTGCGAATATCGGCAAATTTATCATTGACAAATGCCGCTTATACAGATATAATACTTTATGGTATTTTCACTATGAGTCATTGCGTTTTTGAGGTGCATTCATTATGGTTTTGAATCTGAAAAATGTATTCCTCAACGACGGCGAGAAAACAAGCGCTCAGTTTGAGGTAGAGCTAAAGCCAATTACTCTTGACGGAATTTATCCATTCGATTCCGATGCAAGTGTAAAAGCTACGGCAGAAAATAAGCTTGGCTTCGTAAGTTTAACACTTGATGTAAGCTTTGTTTATTCTCGCCCTTGCGACCGCTGCGGCAAAGCTTTGAAGAAAGAGCTTGTGTTTTCTTTCGACCACCGTCTTGTTGCGGGTCTTAGTGACAGCGAGGACGATGACAATATCGAAGTGCCGGACTTTGAGCTTGAGCTCGACGACCTGGTGGTTTCCGACATATTGCTGGACCTGCCCGGCAAGTACCTTTGCTCTGAGGATTGTAAAGGCTTGTGTCCCGATTGCGGATGTAACTTGAACGACACAGAGTGCAGTTGCCGAAAGGGTAACATCGACCCAAGGCTCGAGATTTTAAAACAGCTTATTGATTAACATATAAAATTTATAAGGAGGTCTGTAAGAGATGGCAGTACCAAAGAACAAACATTCACAGGCAAGAAGAGATAAGAGACGCTCCAATGTTTGGAAGCTCGACGCTCCCGCACTCAGCATTTGCCCCAACTGCGGCGAGTACATGGCTCCCCACAAGGTATGCTCCAGCTGCGGCGTATACAACGGCAGACAGGTTATCGCTAAGGAAGACGAATCTGAGCCAATTTGAGCTTAACAAAAGATACAAGGCGGCTTTTATTTAGCCGCCCTTTTGTTTTTTTTACGGAGGAATTTATGTCTGTTAAAATTTTAGCCGTTACCCCTCATTCTGCCGCCGATAGGGCAGGCATAAAGGCGGGGGAAGAGCTTGTTTCTCTTAACGGCAACAAAATTGTAGATGTTCTTGACTATCGCTTTTATCAGCTTGAAACCCACCTTGATGTTACTGTTATGGGTGAGTATGGTGAGCGTACAGTAAAAGCAACAAAAACCGAATATGAAGAGCTTGGCCTTGAGTTTGACACCTACCTTATGGACAAAGAACGCTCCTGTAAAAACAAGTGTATTTTCTGCTTTATTGACCAGCTCCCAAAGGGAATGAGAGATACCCTTTATTATAAGGACGACGACAGCCGTTTAAGCTTTCTTTTCGGCAACTACATTACCCTTACAAACCTCACTCAGCACGAGATTGACCGCATTATAAAAATGCATATAAGCCCCGTTAACATTTCGGTGCATACAACCAATCCTGAGCTAAGATGTAAGATGATGAATAACCGCTTTGCAGGTGAGTCTTTAAAAATTATGGAAAAGTTTGCAGAGGCAGGTTTAACTTTAAATTGTCAGCTTGTAATCTGCCCCGGCATTAACGACGGTGATGAGCTTAAACGCAGTCTTAATGATTTGGAAAAGCTTAATGTAAACACCATTGCTGTTGTGCCTGTGGGACTTACCGACCACAGAGATGGGCTTTATCCTCTTACTCCTTTTAATAAGGAACGTGCCGAGGCTACCCTTAAGATTGTTGAGGCGTTTTCCGAAAATTGCTTAGAAAAACACGGCCGCCGTATGGCTTTTGCTGCTGATGAGCTTTATATTATGGCAGAGCGTGAAATTCCAAAGGCTGATTTTTATGAAGACTTTTCTTGCTTGGAGAATGGTGTAGGACTTCTTTCTCTTTTATATGACGAGTTTGAGTTTGCCCTTGAAGAAAAGGAAGCCGACGAAAGCTTAGTCCGCAATATAACTTTGGCAAGCGGAGAATCCGCCGCCCCATACTTACAGAAACTTTTTGATACACTCAAAGATAAATTCCCTAATGTAAAAGTTAACGTTGTGCCTGTAATAAATGACTTTTTCGGTCATATGATAAACGTTACTGGTCTGGTAGTTGGCAGGGATTTGATAAATACTCTTAAAGATAAAGATTTAGGAGACAAGCTTTTGTTCTCTACATCTATGCTGAGAAGCGACGGTGATCTGTTCTTAGACGATACTTCTGTAGACGATGTGAGAAAAGCACTTAATATAGAGGTTGTGCCCACAGCTAATGACGGTGCACAGCTTTTAGACGAAATTTTAAGATAAAGAGAGGCGATAATATGGCAAAACCCGTTATAGCTGTTGTGGGCAGACCTAATGTGGGCAAGTCCACACTTTTTAATAAGCTTACAGGTCAGCGTACCGCTATTGTAGACGATACTCCCGGTGTTACCCGTGACAGAATCTACGGTGAAATCGAGTGGTGCGGCCACAAGGCAAGCCTTATTGATACAGGCGGTATAGAGCCTTATTCTGACGATATTATTCTTTCTCAGATGCGTCGTCAGGCTGAGCTTGCTATTGAAACTGCCGATGTTACAATTTTAGTTACTGATATCCGCACAGGCGTTGTTGCTACAGACCACGAGGTAGCCGCTATGCTTTTAAAAAGCGGCAAACCTGTTGTTCTTTGTGTAAATAAGTGCGATACAGTAGGCGAGCCTGAGCCTGAATTTTACGAGTTCTATAACTTAGGACTTGGCGAGCCTATAAGAGTTTCTTCTGTTCACGGTCACGGTACAGGCGACCTTCTTGACGAGGTTTTCTCTTTTATTAACTGGGATGCAGAGGTTGAAGAGGACTCTGAAGTTATTTCCGTTGCTGTTATCGGCAAGCCTAATGTTGGCAAATCTTCTTTGGTTAACCGCATCACAGGCGAGGAAAGATGCATTGTTTCAAACATTGCAGGCACAACACGTGACAGTATCGACAGTAAGGTTAAGAATTCCCACGGTGAGTTTACCTTTATTGATACCGCAGGCATCAGGCGTAAAAGCCGAGTGGACGACGCCATTGAAAAATACAGCATCATCCGTGCTCAGATGGCAATTGATAGATGTGACGTCTGCGTAATTATGATAGACGCCGAGGAAGGTCCTACCGAGCAGGATACAAAAATTGCAGGTATGGCTCATGAGGCAGGCAAGGGCTGTATAATTGCCGTTAATAAATGGGATGCAATTGAGAAAGACGATAAAACTATGAACGAGTTCAGAAAGAACTTGGATGTTGAGTTTGGTTTTATGTCCTATGCTCCCACAATCTTTATTTCTGCAAAAACAGGTCAGAGGCTTGACCGCCTTTTTGAGCTTATCAAGTACGTTGCAAATACCAACGCAATGCGTATTAAAACAGGTATTTTAAACGAGCTTCTTGCCGAGGCTACAACCAGAGTTCAGCCTCCCTCTGATAAGGGCAGAAGGCTTAAGATTTACTATGCAACTCAGCCCTCTACAAAGCCTCCCACATTTGTTTTCTTCTGCAATAATGCTCAGCTTTTCCATTTTTCTTATCAGCGTTATCTGGAAAACAGAATCCGCGAAACCTTTGGCTTAGAGGGTACTCCCATAAGAATTATTGTCAGAGAAAGAGGAGATAAATAAATGCAGAACCTTTCTTTTTATCTTCAGAATTATTGGTGGTGCATTATAGCGCTTGCTGTTTTTGCTTACATCTTGGGAAGCATCAATTTTGCAGTTGTTTTTACAAAGTTGGTTAAAAAGCAGGATATCCGTACTTTAGGTTCAGGCAATGCAGGCTTTACCAATGTGCTCAGATGCGTTGGTGTTTTTCCTGCGGTTATGACCTTTGTTTTTGACTTTTTAAAGGCAGTTATTTCTGTGCTTGCTGCAAGACTTCTGATAACATTCTTGCCTGTTGAGGGTGTAGCTCAGGGCTCAGCAGTAAAAACTGAGTATATGTATTATACAATGCTTATTGCAGGTCTTTTTTGTGTTATAGGTCACAGTTTCCCTGTTTTCTTCAACTTCAAGGGCGGTAAGGGTGTTGTAACTACTGCTGCTATGATGGCGGTTGTTGACTGGAGATTTTTACTTTTTGTCTTGGGTACATTCTTGGTAGTTTTCATTTTCAGCCGCATCATTTCCTTAAGCTCAATTATTGCAGGAATTATGATGGGCCCCTCAAACTTTATTGTAACGTATTTCTTTATGTACAAGCCCTCACTTGATACAGTTGACCCTTATAGCATTGCTTTTGTATGGGTTACTACTATTTTAGCCGCTTGTATTGGTATTTTTGCAATTATCAAGCACAAGGACAATATAAAGCGTATTTTAAAAGGCGAAGAAAAGAAAATCACCGCCAAGAAAAAAGAAGCATAATTTTTTAGAGAGTCTTTATTAAAAAGGCTCTCTATTTTTTCTTTAAATTAATATAACAAATGCTTGAATTGAGTATTTCTTTGTAGTAAAATAAAGTAAAATAAAAATTTACTGCAGGAGAATTAAAATGGACTGTATTTTTTGTAAAATAGTAGCAGGCGAAATTCCTTCAACCAAGGTTTATGAGGACGAGAAAATCCTTGTTTTTAAAGACATCAACCCCTGTGCTCCTGTGCACAACGTTATTATACCTAAAGAGCATGTTTTAAGCTGCGCTGATGATATTACTGCTGAGAATGTGGATATTATTGCTTATATCTTCACCAAGATTCCTCACATTGCAAAGCTTAGCGGTTTAGAGGATGGCTACAGAATAGTTAATAACTGCGGCGAAAACGGTGCTCAGACCGTTAAGCACATTCATTTTCACCTTATCGGTGGCACAAAGCTTTCCGAAAAACTTAACTAAGGGGACAAGGGTATGAGCACATACAAAATGACAATTGCAGGAGTAGAGCGTGAGCTTGAGATGTTTGAGGTTAACGAGCATCTTGATATTGCCGCTTTTATCCTTTTTAATGACGTAGAAATTACTGAAAAAGCCAGTGAGGCACTTCTTAAAATCTGCCCTGAGCACGACGTTGTACTTACTGCCGAGGCTAAGAGTATTTCTCTTGCTTACGAGTTTGCCAGAATCGGTTGCAGAAAGTTTATTGTAGCCAGAAAAGGCCTTAAGGTTTATATGCGTAATCCTTTAAGCGTAACCGTTAAGTCAATTACTACTGCAAACGAGCAGACTCTGCACCTTGGCGAAAGCGAGGTTAAAGAGCTTAAAGGCAAAAGAGTTCTTATTCTGGATGACGTTATCTCCACAGGCGAAAGCCTTAAAGCTTTAGAAGAGCTTGCCGAAAAGGCTGGTGCCAACGTAGTAGGCAAAGCGGCAGTTCTTGCCGAGGGTGACGCCGCAGACAGGGACGATATTATATTCCTTGAAAAACTTCCTCTGTTTTTCAAATAAGAAAGTTGGATTAAAATGAGAAGACCGTTAGCACTTATAGGTTTAACTACTATGCTGGTGCTTACGGTCTGTTTTTATGCCGATTTTTATGTGGTAAAATGGATTTTCGGTTTGGCTTTTATAGGACTTTTGGTTACTCTTGCCGTTAAAAAGCTTCGCAAAAAGCCCGAATTTCCTGCCTTTTTTGCAGTTATTATGATTTCTGTTATAGGATTTACTATGTTTACAGAGCTTTATGTAAAACCCATACAAACAGAGTTTGACGGTGAAAATGCAGAGGTAACGGCAGTTTTGCTTGATGAACCGCAGGGTTCTGATAATAGGTGTTTATATACAGTAAAAACCAAATCTATAAACAACGTGGAAAAAAGCTTGAGGCTGAGCCTTTATACCAACAGAAACGTACATTGCCAGGTAGGCGATACCCTTACATTTACTGCTGAGCTTGAAAGGGCAGACTTTGGTAAATATCTTGCCGATAAGATTTATTTAAGGGCATATACGTATGAGCATATAGAAGTGGAGGAAGCCGAGCAAAGACCGTTTTATTATTATATTGTAAAGCTCAGGCAGAGTATAAGGCATTCTATTTACTCGGTACTGGATGCAGATACCGCAAATCTTGCAACAGCGGTACTTCTTGGCGACGGAATTTCTGATGGCGAAATTTATGAGGATTTGCGTCGTTCGGGGCTTACTCACATAGTGGTAGTTTCGGGTTTGCATCTTTCGGTTATAACGTTACTTTACACCAAAAGTTTTGGTAAAAGACTAAAGAACCGGTATATCAATGCCTTGATTACAGTTTTAATTGTGTTATTCTTTTTGTGCCTTACAGGCTTTGGAAAATCTTCAATCCGTGCGGCAATTATGCTTTTTGTGCTTATAGCATCAAAGCTTTTTAAAAGAGAGGGTGACTCGCTTAACTCCTTAGGTTTTGCGGCATTGCTTTTGTGTATTTGCAACCCTTACGTAGTAGGTGACGTGGGAGTTTTGCTTTCTTTCTCGGCTACCTTTGGAATAGTGGTTTTTAGTAAACCTTTGTATGAGTTCATTACTAAACGGCTGAAACCTGTACGCGAAAGCTACTATAAAAGAATTAACAAAAGACTGCGTTTTTTCGCGTCCTCGTTTGCAACAACCTTTACCGCTGTTATGTGTACCGTACCTGTTAACGTGCTGTTTTTCGGCAAGATATCTTTGGTGCAGGTTTTCGCCAATTTACTTGTTGCTCCTATGATAAAGTGGTTTATGCTTTTAGCTGCAATATGTGCTGTTCCTTATTATTTTTCTGTCCCGATTTTTAAAGATTTCGTTGCTTTTATTTGCAATATAATCGGCAAAGCGATTTTATATGTTGCAAGGTTCTTTTCCGACTTTCCTATGGCCTATGTAAAGGCGGACTATAAATTTGTAATACTATGGATTGTAGCTGTGATTACTATTTTTGCTGTGGCTTACTTTATAAGACGAAACGGCAAGGGGCTTCATCTTATCTGTATTGTTATGAGCATGCTGATTTTTATTTCAGGCTCTTTAGGGCATATAATCGCTTCTCGTAATAAAATCACGGTTTACGTAGCGCCTGCAAAATATGGCCAGAGTATTGTGCTGAGCAGTAAAGATGGTAACGTGCTTCTTTATTCGGCTGACGATCCGTATTCTGTAACCTGCACAGAGCAGATTTTAGAGGGTCTTTACACAGAAAAACAGCTTATGATAAATTCATTTGAAAATATTAGTGAAGATGAGTCGGCTTTGTTTGACTATAATGAAGTTTTGATGTATGATAATATAAGCGAAAACGATTTCAAAGTAGAGCTTTGGGATAAAGTGATTTTAAATATTTTTGAAAGAAACGGTGCGGTGTATCAGCATATTTCATTTAATGATACAAGTGTTCTTGTGTTGCCTGATTTTGGGGACGTAAATGATGTACCTCAGGATATGAGGTCAGCAGACGTGCTGATTACCTCAGGGCTTATAGATAATATGGAGCTTTTGAATTTTAAAACGCTTTTATCAAACGGCAATGATTTCAGAAGTGCCGCGGTTATTGATTATTTCAGAAACAGAAGTGTTAATGCAGCGGCGGTTTCAGATACTGTTAATTTTGATATTGTAGGTTAGTGTTATGGCATATTCGGATGAAAAAGTTCTTAAAGGGCATATTGCTTCGAAAAAATACAATAATATATACGTACTTTTCGGCGACGAAAAGTTTCTTGTAAAGCATTACACAAATTTGCTTGTTAAGAAGGTTGCAGGTGAAATCCCTGATGAATTTGCATTTCACGAATTTAATAAAGAGGTGGATTTGCAGGCTTTAAGTGTTGCTGTTGGTGCGGTGGCTTTTACAGCACCTTGTAACTGTGTTGTGGTATATGATTACGACATAAACAAGCTTGATAAGGCTGATTTTGAGGCATTGCAGTCAATTGCTTTAAATGTGCCAGATACCACGGTGCTGATTTTCTCTTATCCCACCTTTGATACAAATTCCAAAACAGGCGAAGCAGGAAAGAAAAGCAAATTCAAGCCTTTTTGTGATGCTGTGGTTAAAGCAAAAGGCGAGGTTTTTGAGCTTAACCAGAGGGACGCCGTAGCTCTGGAGCATCAGCTTGCTGCGTGGGCAGACAAACAAAATAAAAAGCTCAGCCTACCTATAGCAAGCAAAATTATCTATTACTGCGGCACCAATTTACAAACCCTCAGAAATGAGCTTGATAAATTAATAGCTTTTATCGGAGATAGGGAAGAGATTACCCTGCCCGACGTTGAGAAAGTGGTTGTTAAAAAGCTGGAGGCAAGGATTTTTGATTTAATGGATTTTGTAATCCTTTCAAATCTTGACAAAGCATACAGCCTTCTCAATAAACTATTCGAGCTTAAAGAGGACCCCAGAACCATCGTAAGGCTTTTGGGTACCGCCTACGTTGACATTTACCGTGCAAGAGTAACAACTGAAAGCGGTGCTAATATGAAGGATACAGCTGACTTTTTTAAATACGGCAACCGTGCATGGGTGCTTACAAAATCAAAAACAAAGGCGGAAAGACTGTCTACCAATGCCATACGTCAGAGTATGACTGAAATTCTCGATTTAAGTGCGAGGCTTAATACGGTAACTCTTAACGAAGAGGCAGAGGTGGAAAAGCTTATTGCAAAGCTTGCACTTATTGCTAATAAGGAGCTTTCCTATGCTTGAACTTAAAGAAACCATTGTTGTTGAGGGTAAGTATGACCTTATAAGGTTAAGGGAGTTTATAGCTTCGCCTATAATTACTACCGATGGCTTTCGCATATTTGCCGATAAAGAAAAGCAGTTTTTAATCCGCGAAATTGCCTCAAAAAACGGTATTGTTTTAATGACCGACCCGGACAGAGCAGGGCAGGTAATACGTTCGTTTTTAAGAGGTATTGCAGATAAAAGCAAGATAAAGCAATGCTACGTTCCTCTTGTAAAAGGTGTAGAAAAGCGAAAATCAGCTCCATCCAAAGATGGTTTGTTGGGAGTAGAGGGCTTAAGTGCCGATATTATTAAGGATGCGTTAAGGCGTTGCGGTGCTGAAATTTTGGGCGAGGCAAAGCCTGAGAAACAGGACGAAATCACAAAAATGGATTTGTATGAACTGGGGCTTTCGGGCAGAGAAAATTCAGCCAAAATCCGCCAGCAATTACTCAAAAGCTTAGGGTTGCCATCATACATTTCGGCTAATGCGATGCTTTGTGCAATAAATTGTTTGTATAAAAAGCACGAAATAGTTGACAAACTTAAAGATTTGAGTTATAATTAAATCACAGCAAATCAGTAATGATTACTATTTTATAAAAAATAAAGGAGACGTTACCATGAAAGATTTAAAAGGCACAAAAACAGAAGCTAACTTAATGGCTGCATTTGCAGGCGAAAGCCAGGCAAGAAACAAGTACACATACTTTGCTTCCAAGGCAAGAAAAGAAGGCTACAATCAGATTGCTGACCTTTTCGAGCAGACAGCTAACAACGAGAAAGAGCATGCAAAGCTCTGGTTCAAGCACTTAAACGGCATCGGCACAACAGCTGAGAACCTTGAGGCTGCTGCAGACGGCGAGAACTACGAGTGGACAGATATGTACGCAACATTTGCAAAGGAAGCTAAGGAAGAAGGTTTCGACGCTATTGCTGCTCAGTTTGAGGCAGTTGCAAAGGTTGAGAAGACTCACGAGGAAAGATACCGCAAGCTTCTTGAGAACGTTCAGAAGGGCGAAGTATTCAAGAAGGGCTCCATCGTTATCTGGGAATGCGGCAACTGCGGTCACATCGTTGTTGGTACAGAGGCTCCCAAGGTATGTCCCGTTTGCTTCCATCCTCAGGCTTACTTCCTTATCAAAGCTGAGAACTATTAATTTATAGCTTAATAATAAAATATCCTATGAAAAACACCGCAGACTCAACTGAAAGTCTGCGGTGTGATTTTTAGTCTTTATTTCGTACTATAGCTGAAATAATCGAGATTGATATGATAATCAGATAAGTAAATAAATTAGCTATAAAGAAAAATATGTCAGCTGGTACTGAAAAATTTAAATTGTACAATAGGAATAGTGAAAAATTGAATGAGGAAGTAAGCACATTTGTAATCAATGCTGTAACTATACTTGCCTTGGGCAGAAACTGTTTAGTTGACATTATAAACAGTGGGACAACATTTATTATTGTCGCAATTAACCCGTAAACAATAAAAGATATGTGTCCATGTCCTCTGCCTTTGCCTGATACACCATATACCAGATAGCAGTACATAATAATAAAATTAAAAATAAAGCAATGTGAAAATAAGCCAATACTCGTCAAAATAGATTTGATTTTTCCAAAACGATTAGAACCTGCATTTGAATCACTCATGGTCTTCATCCTCTATTTCCAAGGCTTTAACAATTACACTATGAATTCTCTGGTCTTTAACTTTAAGAACTTTAAATTCCATTCCGTCACGGGTGAAGGTTTCATTCTTCTTGGGGATTGTGCCTAAGGTTTCAAACACAAAGCCGCCAACGGTTAAGCTGTCGCAGTCGATGTCATCAAGTTTTTTGTCGAAGAGCTCAAGCATATCCTCAAGCTCCATATCACCGCTGACTTTGTATTTGCCCTCGGCAAGCTTTGTGAAATCCTGCTCGATTTCTTCGTCTTCGTCCCAAATTTCGCCTACAATTTCTTCGAGCAAATCTTCCATTGTAAGAATACCTAAGGTTCCGCCGTATTCGTCGGTAACGATTGCAATGTGAAGTTTCTTTTTGCGGAAGTTTGCTAAGATTGCCGAAAGCTTCTGGGTTCTGAAAATAAACTCAGGCTTTATAATAAGCTTTTTAAGGTCGGGAGTATTGCCCTTGATAATCTCGTCCATATAGTCCCAGCTATGTAAAATACCTATAATATTGTCAACCGAGCCCTTGTAAACAGGGATTCGTGAATAACGCTGAGTACGAATAATCTCAGTGATTGTGTCTGTATCTTCGTCAATATCAATTGCTGTAACGTCAACTCTGGGGGTAAGAATTTCCTCAGCGGTTTTTTCGTCAAAGTCAAGGGCAGAACGCACCATCTGGGATTCCTGTTCCTCTAAAACCCCCTGTTCCTCAATGCTTTCAACAATAATCTTAAGCTCATCTTCTGTAACGGTGGAGTCCTCCTGTTTAACTCTGAAAAGCTTAAGGGCAAGGTTTTTTAAGGCAGAAAAGAAGAAGATAAAGGGTGTAAGTATAACCATCATTATCTTAAGGATTCTTGCAACAGCCATAGAAATAGAATCACTTTTCTCTTTGCCAAGGCATTTTGGAATAACTTCGCCGAAAGTAAGCACCAAAAGGGTAGTGGCACCTGTAGAAATTGCGGCACCGTAATCACCGAAAAGCTCAAGGCAAACAACAGTTGCAAGTGATGAGCATCCGAGATTTACAATGTTGTTTAAAATGAGGATAGCCGTAAGGGCTTTGTCGTAATTATTGATTATATAAAGTGCAACCTTTGCCTTTTTGCTCCCTGCGTCGGCAAATTTTTTAAGCCTTATATTGTTTGCACAGGAAAAAGCAGTTTCAATACAAGAGCAAAAGGCTGAAAGAGCAATTAAAATTACGATAATTACTAAATAAATACTAATGTTCAAATTTATAACACCTCAAGTATATCATAACACAAAAATCGAAAACAATATTGTAATAAAGAAATATAAATTAAAACTTGAAGATAGACTCAAGTTTTGATATAATAAATAATATATATACATTATAAGGGAACTTGTGGGCAATACTACCTTTGAGGTGTATTTTTCATGAGTAAATCAGCTAAAAATAATGTAATTAATGAAGACGACTCCTACATCCGAAATCCTGCCGAAAACGATGGGGCAGAGGTTGAAAATTCGCCGGTTTCAGAAACGACTACTGAGCAGATTAACGAAACAGGCTCAGTGCTTGTTAACCGCAATGGTGTTATTATTCATTGCCTTACCATTGTAGGTCAGATTGAGGGGCATTATATTTTACCGCCCTCAAATAAAGCTACTAAGTATGAGCATGTAATTCCTCAGCTTGTGGCGGTGGATGAGGACGACAGAATCAGCGGACTTCTGATTCTTCTCAACACCTGCGGAGGAGATGTAGAGGCAGGGCTTGCTATTGCCGAGGTTATTTCGGGAATGAAAAAGCCTGTGGTTTCAATTGTTCTTGGAGGCGGTCACTCTATAGGGATTCCCTTAGCTGTGGCGTCAAAGAAAAGCTTTATAGCAAAAAGTGCTTCTATGACGGTGCATCCTGTTCGCACCACAGGGCTTACCGTAGGTGCTCCACAGACCTTTGAGTATTTCAGAAAAATGCAGGACAGAATTACCACCTTTGTTTCAGATAATTCTAATATTTCAAAGGGCAGATACAACGAGCTGGTGCTTAATACAGGTGAGCTTGTGCTTGATATCGGCACAATTTTAGAGGGACAGGAAGCTGTAGACGAAGGTCTTATTGACTCTGTAGGGACTCTTGCTGAGGCTATGGATGCCCTCTATGAGATGATAAATAATCAATAATACCCCTTTGGGGTAATACATATATGGAGGTATATTTTATGATAGACTACATACTTGCCGCTTTGCAGGGCATAGTTCAGGGATTAACCGAATTTTTGCCTGTCAGCAGCAGCGGACATCTTAACATTTTTCAGCATTTCACAGGTCTTTCCGGTGAGGGTAACCTTTTCTTAAATGTTATGCTTCATTTGGGCACACTTGTTGCAGTTTGTGCCTTTTATTATAAGCTGATATTCAGACTTATTAAGGCTTTTGGCTCTATGGTTAAAAAGCTTTTTACAGGAAAGCTTAACTTCAAAAAGCTTTCTGACGACGAAAACCTTCTTTTAATGCTTGTTATAGGTCTTGTTCCTTTATTCCTTTTGTTTGTTCCTATCGGAAATGATATGAAGGTTAAGGACCTTGCCGATATCTTAACGGGCGATAAGTCCTATTTTATCGTAACAGGTATTTCGCTTTTGCTTACTTCAGTTTTGCTTTTCACAAGCTCAAAGGTTAACAGAAAAAACGAGGCTTTGGCTTATCAGGGCAAAACAAAGCTTAAGTCTCGCTACAATGTTTTAGATGCCATTACAGTTGGTTTAGTTCAGTGTGTTGCCGCTATTTTACCCGGTCTTTCACGCTCCGGTTCAACTTTAGCTGCAGGTCAGTTCAGAAGCATTAAAAAGCAGGATGCCATGGATTACACCTTTGTTCTTGCCATTCCTTCAATACTTGCCGCTGCAGCTTTAGAGCTTTTGGATGCTATCAAAGCTCCCGAAGGTCTTTCTGTTGATATTGGCCCTGTGATTGTGGGCGTGATTTTCTCAGCAGTTGTGGGCTATTTTTCAATTGCACTTTTCAAGTGGCTTCTTAAAACAGACCGTACATATATTTTCGTAATCTATACAGCAATTATGGGTCTTTTTGTAATCGGCGTAAGCATTTATGAGATGATAACAGCATCTACAGTTTGCTTTACATTTGCCTGATTTGTTCTAATCAATTTATCATAAAGGATGTTTCAATTTGGCTTCTACTAAGAAAAAAGCCTCTACAGCAAAAAGAGGCAGACCATCCGTAAAAAGTAAATCTAAAAATACTACACCTCAGAAGTCAGGGCTTAACCCTCAGGTTAAGGCCATACTTATGCTTGCCTCTGCCGTTATTCTTCTGGTTCTGGCACTTTTTAAGGGCGAGCATTTCTGGAACTGGCTTCACTCGGTGATGTTCGGTATTTTTGGCTTCTGCTCTTATTTATTGCCTGTTGCTTTAGGCTATTTTGCAATTATGACTGCCAAGGAAAAGCAAATGAATCGTGCAGGCACAAAGGTGGCATTAGTAATACTTACCGTGCTTTTGGTAAGCTCTTTGTTCTATCTTTTTGGCTCAGGCGATTTAAAGGATATCAATTTTTTCAAGTCCATTGGCAAAACATATACGTATTCAAGTCAGAATGTTTTTTCAGGCGGTGTAATAAGCTGCGTTTTAGGCTATACTCTTACCGCTTTAATCGGTGATAATTTTGTGCCTAAGCTTATTGTAATTGTAGCACTTATTGCTGTGGTTATGATTTTAACGGGTATATCTCTTATTGATATTGAAAACGTAGCAAAAAAGCAGATGATAGCTTTGCGTGAGCGTAAAAGACGACACGACGAAGAGCATCAGAAGCTTTATGAGGAAGAAGAGCCTGAGAGGGATTTTTCAGGCGTCAATCGTGATAATGCACGCATTGACATTCCCATTGATGGCCGAAAGAAGAAAAAGCGTCAGGCTACACCTGACGTTGCAGTTGAGGACGAGCCTACCCCCGTACTTGATACCAGCGCTTCTGATAAGCTGATTAATTCTGTACGGATTGCCAATGGCGATTATATGGAGGATACCGATATTTATCAGGCCTCAGAAATTGCAAGGCAGATTACAGATTCAAAAAATAACCCTGTTACAGAAGTCGGTGCTAAGCAAGCTAATCCCGAAACTGTTGGTGTTGACCCAAAGGCTAAGATTGATATTAATCTTGAGGAAGAGGAAAAGGCAATCGAAGCAGAAATTAAAGCAGATGCTAAACCTGCGCCAAGTGCTTATACCTTCCCCTCAGTAAGACTTTTACGTCAACGTTTTGACTCAAACGACGGGGATGCAATGCGTGAGCTTCAGAATAATGCCACAAAGCTTGTAGATACCCTTAAATCTTTCGGTGTTGCCGCTTCAATCACAAATATCTGCCGAGGTCCTTCGGTTACACGCTATGAGCTTAAGCCTGCTGCAGGTGTTAAGATTAATAAAATAACAAACCTTGCTGACGACATCGCACTTAACCTTGCCGTCGATAAGGTAAGAATCGAGGCTCCTATCCCCGGCAAAGCCGCTGTGGGTATTGAGGTGCCCAACAAATTTACAAGCGTTGTTACAATGCGTGAGCTTATTGACTCAGAGCCTTTCAAAAAGGCTGACTCTAAGCTTACCTGTGTGTTGGGTAAAGATATCTCAGGTGAAATTGTTTCCACAGACCTTGCAAAAATGCCCCACTTGCTTATTGCAGGTACAACAGGTTCAGGTAAATCTGTTTGTGTTAACTCAATTCTGATGAGTATTCTTTTCAAGGCAACACCCGATCAGGTTAAGTTTGTGCTTATTGACCCCAAAATGGTTGAGTTCTCTAAATACAAAGGCTTGCCTCACTTGCTGGTTCCTGTTGTTTCGGACGCCAAAAAAGCTGCAGGTGCTCTTAACTGGGCGGTAACCGAAATGATGCAGAGATACCGCCTGTTCTCAGAATATGACTGTAAGGAAATTCACTCTTATAACCGACTTATTGATGCAAACCTTAAATTCATCGAGGAAAACTCCACCGACGAAGAAGAGGTATGCATGGAGGTTTCGGGTCTTCCTGTGCCTAAGGAAAAGTTACCTCAGATTGTTATTGCAATTGATGAGCTTGCCGACCTGATGATGGCGGCTCCCAAAGAGGTTGAGGATGCTATCTGCCGACTTGCCCAGATGGCTCGTGCCGCAGGTATGCACCTTGTTATTGCTACTCAGCGTCCATCAGTTAACGTTATTACAGGTGTTATCAAGGCGAATATCCCTTCAAGAATTGCCCTTAAGGTTAGCTCTCAGGTTGACTCGCGAACTATCCTTGATTTCAGCGGTGCCGAAAACCTTATAGGCAGGGGTGATATGCTCTTCGCACCTGTTGGAGTTTCCAAGCCCATACGTGTTCAGGGATGCTTTGCAACAGATGAAGAGATTGAGGGAGTTACCGACTTTATTAAAAATCAGAACAAAGCTCAGTATAATGAAGATATCGAAGAGCAGATTCGCCGTATTACCGCTGAAGACCTTGATAATAAAACCAAGGGTGGCGGTGAAGAGGAAGGCGAGCTTCAGGTTGACGCAAAAATGGAAGAAGCAATTAAGTGCGTAATAGATGCAGGACAGGCTTCAACTTCACTTTTACAGCGTCGCTTAAAGGTTGGTTATGCACGAGCAGGACGAATGATTGACGATATGGAGCAGATGGGCATTGTAGGCCCTCATCAGGGTGCAAAGCCCAGAGACGTGCTTATCACATATCAGGATTGGTTGGAGCGTACCAACCGAATTGACAATTAAGGAATAGATTTTATGGCTTTTCTTCCCATTACAATTGAAGATGTTAAAGCTCGTGGCTGGAGCTCGGTTGACTTTGTCTTTATAACAGGCGACGCTTATGTTGACCACCCTGCCTTTGGCACAGCTATTATTTCTCGAGTTTTAGAGGATGAGGGCTTTAAAGTGGCAATTCTTGCACAGCCCGACTGGAAAAAAGACAAGGAATTTCTGCAGTTTGGCAAGCCCCGCCTTGGTTTTATGATAAACTCAGGTAATATCGATAGTATGGTTGCCCACTACACCGTTAACAAAAAGCACAGAAGCGACGATGCTTACACCGCTGGCGGCAGGTCAGGCAAAAGGCCCGATAGAGCCGTTACGGTTTACAGTAACATTGTCCGCAGACTTTTTCCTGATTCCATAATTATTATCGGCGGACTCGAAGCATCCCTTCGCCGTTTTGCCCACTACGATTATTGGAAAGATGAGGTTATGCCTTCAATTCTTTTCGACTCAAAGGCAGATTACCTTACCTACGGAATGGGTGAGAACCAGACCCGAGAAATTGCCCGTGCACTTAATGAGGGCAGAAGTCTTGATGAAATAAAAGGTATTTGCTACAAAGTTTTGACCAAGGATTATACCCCTCAGCCCGCGGTGGATTTGCCCAGCTATGAGAGGGTAAAGGAGTCTAAAAAGGACTACGCCATTGCCGCAAGAAAAGAGCTTGAGCAAAATGATGCCTTTTCTTCCAGAAGATGTATTCAGCGTCACGGTGACAGTATTTTAATCTGCAATCCGCCTATGCCTCCTTTAAATACAGAGGAGCTTGACGCGGTGTATGCCCTTCCTTATGAGCGTACATATCATCCCACTTATGAAGCCTTGGGCGGTGTGCCAGGTATTGAAGAGGTTGAGTTTTCAATAACTCATAACCGTGGTTGTTTTGGTGCTTGTAACTTTTGTGCCCTTGCCTTTCATCAGGGCAGAACTGTTACCGTAAGAAGCCACGAATCGGTTTTAAAAGAAGCCGAAGACTTTAAGAATTACAAGAATTTCAAGGGATATATAAGCGACGTGGGCGGCCCTACTGCCAACTTCCGCCGTCCTTCCTGCCAAAAGCAGTTGGAGTTTGGCGTTTACAAAAACAAAAGATGTTTAGCTCCCACAGCCTGCAAAAATCTTGACGTAGACCATAGCGACTACCTTGAACTTTTGCGAAAGCTGAGAGCGCTCCCTCACGTTAAAAAGGTGTTTATCCGAAGTGGTGTTCGTTTTGACTATCTTATGGAAGATAGGGACAAGGAGTTTTTTAAAGAGCTTGTTGAGCACCACGTAAGCGGTCAGCTGAGAACTGCTCCTGAGCATTGCTCAAATATCGTCCTTGATAAAATGGGTAAGCCTCATATTGAGGTCTACAAAAAATTCTGCGATGAATTTTACCGCATTACCCGTAGAGTGGGCAAAGAGCAGTACGTAGTGCCTTATCTTATGAGCTCACACCCCGGATGCTCTGTTAAAGAAGCGGTTGAGCTTGCAGTATTTCTCAAGAAAGAGAAAATCCGCCCCGACCAGGTTCAGGATTTTTACCCCACACCGGGTACAATTTCCACCGCAATGTTCTATACAGGATTGGACCCTTATACTTTAGAGGAAGTCTATGTTGCAAAGTCTGACAAAGAAAAGCGAATCCAGCGTGCGTTAATGCAGTATTACCGCCCTGAGAATAAAGCTCTTATTATTGAAGGCTTAAAAATGGCAGGAAGAACAGACCTTATCGGCAATACCTCAAATTGCCTTGTAAAGGGTGCTACTCCTCCCATAAAAAAACAAACTCAGACAAATAAAAGTAAAAACAAAGGCAAAAAACCTCAAAAAAGAGATAACAGACGATAAAATACTTGACCTATGTCGAGTTTCATTTTATACTATAGAATATAATTTTTTATAAGGAATTGATACCAATGACAGTTTTTGAAGAACTCAAAGCCCGTGGCATTGTTGCCCAGTGCACAAACGAAGAGGAAATCGTTAAACAGCTTAATGAAGGTCCTGTGCACTTTTACGTAGGCTTTGACCCCACAGCAGACTCTTTACATATCGGTCACTTTATTCCCATTATTATGATGGCTCACCTTCAGCGTGCAGGCCATGTTCCCATCGCTCTTTTCGGCGGCGGTACAGGTGTAGTTGGTGACCCCTCTGGTAAAAGCGATATGCGTAAAATGCTCACAATGGAAGACATTAACCATAATGTAGAGTGCTTTAAAAAGCAGATGAGCAATCTTATCGACTTTTCCGACGGCAAGGCTCTTATCGTTAACAATGCCGACTGGCTCTTAGACCTTAACTACATCCAGTTTATCAAGAAGGTTGGCGTTCACTTTACAATTTCCAAGATGCTTGCTGCCGAATGCTACAAGCAGAGAATGGAAAGAGGCCTTACTTTCTTTGAGCTCAATTACATGCTTATGCAGAGCTACGACTTCTACGTACTTAATCAGAAGTACGGCTGTAAGCTTGAGCTTGGCGGTGACGACCAGTGGAGCAATATGATAGGCGGTGTTGAGCTTATCAGAAGAATTGCCGCTAAAGAGCATGAGGAAAACGGCACACCTATCCCCGAGAATACCAAGGCTAACGCCTTTACCTGTACTCTTCTTACCAACCACGAAGGCAAGAAGATGGGTAAAACCGAGAAGGGTGCTTTATGGCTTGACCCCAACAAGACCAGCCCCTACGAGTTTTACCAGTACTGGAGAAACGTTGATGATGCCGACGTTATCCGTTGCATGAAGATTTTAACCTTCTTACCTCTTGATTATATCAACGAGATTGCACAGTGGGAGGGCAGTGAAATCAACAAGGCTAAAGAAATCTTAGCTTTTGAGGTTACAAAGCTTATCCACGGCGAAGAAGAGGCCACAAAGGCTCAGGAAACTGCACGTGCACTTTTCTCAGGTGCAGTAAGCACTGAGAATATGCCCGCAACTGAGATTACTGCTGATGACTTTACTGACGGTTCTATCGGCATTATGGACCTTATGGTTAAGTGTAACTTAGCTGCATCCAAGGGCGAAGCAAGACGTTTAATTCAGCAGGGTGGCGTATCTGCAAAGGATGAAAAGGTAACAGATGTGTTCAAGTCCTTTACAGCAGATGACTTTACCGATGGTTACATCGTTATCAAAAAGGGCAAAAAGGTTTTCCACAAAGCCGTTTTGAAATAATTTAATATTTATTGAAAGGGTGTTCTAAGTGAAAAAGTTTTTCGAAGAGTTTAAAGCCTTTATTTCTAAGGGTAGTGTAATCGACATGGCAGTCGGTGTTGTAATCGGTGCCGCTTTTCAGGGTATTATCAAGTCACTTGTTGACGACGTCATTATGCCTTTCATTTCCCTTATTACAGGCGGTATGGATTTTTCAAGCTGGTTTGTTGTACTTGGCGAAATCCCCGAGGGCGTAGAGAATAACTTAACTGCT
>JAFTIP010000012.1 GCA_017456845.1 Ruminococcus sp. | reverse complement strand
TCTCTTAACGCGGGCGATTTTTCTATCGGTCTTACTAACCATTCTTGTTCACTCCTTAAATTATTTCTTACCGGTTTTGCCTTCCTTGCGGCGGATAACTTCGTCAGCATACTTGATGCCCTTGCCCTTATAAGGCTCGGGGGGACGCTTGCTGCGAACTTCGGCTGCAAACTGACCAACCTTCTGCTTATCAATGCCGTTAATGATAATCTTATTGGGACCGGGAGCCTCAATAGTAATATCCTCGTTATCGGATACGATTACCTGATGTGAGTAGCCAAGGTTCATAACGAGGTCCTTGCCCTGCTTCTGTACACGGTAACCAACACCGTTAACCTCGAGCTCCTTCTTGAAGCCCTCGGATACGCCGATAATCATGTTAGAGATGAGAGTTCTTGTTAAACCGTGAAGTGAACGGTTCTCCTTCTCATCGTTAGGACGAGTAACAGTAATAACTGCACCGTCAATCTCAACTGACATATTGGGGTGAATGTTCTGAGTAAGTGTACCCTTAGCACCCTTAACTGTCATAACGCCGTTTTCGAATTTAGCTTCTACGCCGGCGGGAATATTTATAGGTTTTCTTCCAATTCGAGACATCTTCGCACCTCCTATTACCAAATAAATGCGAGAACCTCGCCACCTACATGAGCCTTGCGAGCCTCACGGTCTGTCATGATGCCCTTGGATGTAGAAATGATAGCGATACCAAGGCCCTTCATAACCCTGGGAAGATTCTCAACGTCTGCGTAAATACGCAGGCCGGGCTTGGACACACGACGGAGTCCTGTAATTGCGGGCATTCTGCCCTCGCCGTACTTAAGTACAACTGTGATAACGCCCTGCTTGTTATCCTCTGCTACTGTGTAGCTCTTGATATAGCCTTCATCAAGGAGAATCTGGCAGATAGCCTTCTTCATGTTTGATGCAGGAATATCAACTGTTGCGTGTTTTGCTGAGCTTGCGTTACGAATTCTTGTAAGAAGGTCAGCAATTGTATCTGTAATCTGCATGCGTTTTTATCCTCCTTTGATGAATTACCAGCTTGCTTTCTTTACACCGGGAATCTCGCCCTTGTAAGCGAGCTCACGGAAGCAAATACGGCAAATACCGAACTTACGGAGGTAGGCATGTGGTCTACCGCAGATTTTGCAGCGATTGTACTCTCTTGTAGAGAACTTCTGCTCTCTGCTCTGTTTGATTTTCATTGAAGTCTTAGCCACAATTATCCCTCCTTACTTAGAAAACGGAGCACCCATAAGAGTAAGTAACTCTCTGGCTTCTTCGTCTGTCTTAGCGGTTGTTACAAAGCAAATGTCCATACCGCGGATTTTGTCAATCTTATCGTACTCGATTTCAGGGAAAATCAACTGCTCCTTGAGGCCCATGCTGTAGTTACCGCGGCCGTCAAAAGAGTTGGGGTTGATACCTCTGAAGTCTCTAACTCTGGGGAGAGCAACGTTGAAGAATCTGTCAAGAAACTCGTACATTCTCTCGCTTCTGAGTGTAACCTTAGCACCGATGGGCATGCCCTCACGGAGCTTAAAGTTAGCAACTGACTTCTTAGCGCGGCAGATTGTTGCCTTCTGACCTGTGATAATACCGAGGTCGTTAACGATTGCATCAATCATCTTGGAGTTATCCTTAGCCTCGCCGGAAGTAATGCTTACTACGATTTTATCGAGCTTGGGAATCTGCATAACGCTCTTATACTCGAATTTCTTCATAAGAGCAGGAGCAACCTCTTTAACGTAATATTCTTTAAGTCTTGCCATTACTCAGTTCCTCCTTCTTACAGCTTCTCGCCGCACTTAGCGCAAACACGGATCTTGTCGCCGTTTTTGTCGAGCTTGTGTGCAACTCTTGTAGCTTTCTTGCAGGAAGAGCAATAAACCTGAGCCTTGCAAGCATAGAAAGCACCTTCAGCCTTAATGATACCGCCCTGCTCACCCATCTTTCTGGGTTTAACGTGCTTGGATACCATGTTGACTTTTTCTACAATGATTTTACCCTCTTTGGGGCTAACAGCGAGGACCTTGCCTTTTTTGCCCTTGTCCTTACCGCTGATAACAACGACTGTATCGCCGGTTTTTACATGAAGCTTATTCATTGGCGTGTATCCTCCTTAAAGTACTTCGGGAGCAAGAGAAAGAATCTTTAAATAGTCCTTGTCTCTGAGCTCTCTGGCTACCGGTCCGAAAATACGAGTACCCTTGGGGTTCTTGTCTTCCTTAATGATAACCGCTGCATTCTCATCGAAGCGAATGTAAGTACCGTCTTCTCTGCGAACGCCCTTTGCTGAACGAACAACGACTGCCTTAACTACGTCGCCCTTCTTAACAACACCGCCGGGTGCTGCCTTTTTAACAGAAGCTACGATAACGTCGCCGATGTTAGCATATTTTCTTCTTGTACCACCGAGAACACGAATGCACATAATTTCTTTTGCGCCTGTGTTGTCGGCAACTTTAAGATAAGTCTGCTGCTGTATCACAGTGTGTTCCCTCCTTATTTAGCTTTTTCTACGATCTCAACAACTCTGTATCTCTTATCCTTGGAAAGAGGACGAGTCTGCATAACCTTTACTCTGTCGCCTACGCCGCAAGCATTGTTCTCATCGTGAGCCTTGAATGTCTTTGTACGCTTAACGATTTTGTTGTAAAGTGGGTGTCTAACACTATCCTCAACAGCAACAACAACTGTTTTGTCCATCTTGTTGCTAACTACTTTACCGATAGTGGTTTTTCTTAAATTTCTTTCCATCTGTTGCGTCCCCCTTAAGCCTTAGTATTCTCAAGCTCGAACTGACGAAGAACAGTAGAAACTCTTGCAATGTCCTTCTTAACTGCGGAAATACGCATGGGGTTCTCGAGCTGGTTAATAGCAAGCTGGAATCTGAGGTTGAAAAGTTCCTCTTTGAGGTCGCCGAGCTTCTTATTAAGCTCTTCTACAGATAATTTCTTAAGTTCTGCTGCTGTCATTACTGCTCAACCTCCTGATCTGCTTTCTTAACGAACTTACACTTGATGGGAAGCTTGTTAGCTGCAAGACGCATAGCCTCACGAGCTGTCTTCTCGTCAACACCTGCAAGCTCAAACATAATTCTGCCGGGCTTAACAACTGCTACCCAGTACTCGGGTGAACCTTTACCGGAACCCATTCGAGTTTCAGCGGGCTTAGCTGTTACGGGCTTGTCGGGGAAAATCTTGATCCAAACCTTACCAAATCTCTTGCAGTAACGGTTGATTGCAATACGAGCTGCCTCAATCTGGTTAGATGTAATCCATGTGGGTTCGAGAGCCTGAAGGCCATACTCACCGTAAGTAACTTTGTTACCGCGGTATGCTTTACCTGTCAAACGGCCTCTGTGTACTCTTCTGTACTTAACGCGCTTGGGCATCAGCATTATTTATTGCCTCCTTCTCTTCTGTTTCTTCTGGGACGGTTGTTCTCACGCTGTCTGTTCTGAGTTACGTTGAGAACCTCGCCTCTGTAAAGCCAAATCTTTACGCCGATTTTGCCGTAAGTTGTGTTAGCCTCAGCAAAACCGTAATCGATATCAGCACGGAGTGTCTGAAGGGGAATTGTACCCTCGTGGTAGCTCTCGCTTCTTGCAATTTCTGCACCGCCGAGACGACCTGAACACTGAGTCTTGATACCTCTTGCACCCATTCTCATAGCTCTGCCGATTGCCTGCTTCATAGCACGTCTGTAAGAGATTCTCTTCTCTAACTGCTGTGCGATGCTCTCAGCAACTAACTGAGCATTAAGGTCGGGAGCCTTAACCTCTACAATATTGATAGCTACAGTCTTGCCGCCGAGCATTTTCTCGCACTGAAGTCTGAGCTTCTCGATTTCTGCGCCGCCCTTACCGATAATCATACCGGGCTTTGCACAATGAATGTGGATTCTAACCTTGTCGCCGCTTCTCTCGATCTCAATCTTGGGAACGCCTGCGCCGTAGAGCTGCTTCTTAAGAGCGTTACGGAGGTTATAGTCCTCAACAAGAGTATCGCCGAATGTTGCCTTGTTAGCAAACCAACGGGAATCCCAGTCCTTGATAACGCCTACACGTAAACCGTGGGGATTAACTTTCTGACCCATGACTAATTACCTCCTTCTTTATTCTTTCTCTTTGAGAACCAGTGTGATGTGGGAAGTCTTCTTGTCAATTCTGAAGGCTCTGCCCTGTGCACGGGGTCTGATTCTCTTAAGTGTGGGGCCCTGGCTAACGCTGCAAGCTGCAACGTAAAGCTTAGAGGTGTCCATATCGTGATTGTTCTCTGCATTAGCAACAGCACTCTTTAAGAGCTTTAAGAGAGGCTCACATGCTGCCTTGGGTGTATGCTCGAGAATAGCCTTTGCAAGCTTAACATCTTTGCCGCGGATAAGATCCAGAACGATGCAAACCTTACGGGGCGAAATACGGACATAGTTTAAATATGCCTTTGCTTCCATTCTAATAATCTCCTTCCGCTTATCTACTGGTCTTTGAACCTGCATGGCCCTTGAATGTTCTGGTGGGAGCAAACTCACCGAGCTTGTGACCAACCATATCTTCAGTTACATATACAGGAACGTGCTTGCGTCCGTCATGGACTGCAAATGTGTGACCTACAAAATCAGGGAAAATTGTTGAACTTCTTGACCAAGTCTTGAGGATTCTCTTTTCGCCTGAAGCGTTCATTTCCTGAACCCTTTTGAGCAGTACGGGCTGAACAAAAGGACCCTTTTTAGTACTTCTACTCATTATATAAGCTCCTTTCCTCTGCCTTACTTACTGTTTCTACGCTTTACGATATACTTATCGGAGCGGTTGTGTGTCTTTCTGGTCTTGTAACCAAGAGCAGGTTTACCCCAAGGAGTAACAGGACCGGGACGACCAACGGGGGACTTACCTTCACCACCACCGTGGGGATGGTCGCAGGGGTTCATTACAGAACCACGAACTGTAGGTCTCCAACCCATGTTGCGCTTTCTACCAGCCTTACCGATCTTAACGTTCTCGTGGTCTGTGTTACCTACCTGGCCAATTGTAGCCATGCAGTTTGCAGGAACCTTTCTGAGCTCGCCGGAAGGAAGTCTTAAAAGAGCCATGCCGTCTTCTTTAGCCATAAGCTGAGCCATGTTACCTGCTGCACGAGCGAGCTGAGCGCCTCTGCCGGGATAAAGCTCTACGTTATGGATGAATGTACCTGTGGGAATTGCGGAAAGGGGAAGTGCGTTGCCGGGCTTGATGTCGGCATTCTCACCTGCCATAATCTTATCGCCTACCTTGAGACCTTCAGGAGCGATGATGTATGCTTTCTCACCGTCTGTGTACTCAACAAGTGCGATAAATGCGGAGCGGTTAGGATCATACTCAAGTGTTCTAACTACGCCCTCTACGTCAAACTTCTGACGCTTGAAATCGATGATACGATACTTTCTGCGGTTACCGCCGCCTCTGTGACGAACTGTGATTCTGCCGTAGCTGTTACGGCCGGAGTTCTTCTTGAGAGGAGCAAGTAAGCTCTTTTCGGGTGCAACCTTGGAAAGAATGGAATAATCTGTAACCGAGCTATTACGTCTTGCGTTTGTAGTCGGCTTGTATACTTTAATAGCCATTTGGTTTCACTCTCCTCATGATGGCTTTGCGGGGAATGGCGTCCCCATACGTTCTGCCTGATTAATTATTTTGTCAGGCTTACATCATGCCTTCAAAAAATTCAATGTTCTTACTGTCAGCAGTGAGAGTAACAACAGCCTTTTTCCAGCTTCTTGTGTAACCCTCGCTTCTGCCCTGTCTACGATACTGACCACGTACATGCAGGGTGTTAACTTTTGCTACCTTTACCTTGAAAAGCTTTTCAACTGCCTGAGCAATCTCAATCTTTCCTGCATTTTTGGCAACCTCGAAAGTGTACTTCTTCTGAGTTGCACCAATCATGCTCTTTTCAGTGATAATAGGTCTGATGATGATATCCTGAGCTATCATGCGTACACCTCCTCGATTTTTGCCACAGCATCCTTAGCGATGATGAGCTTGTCAGCATTTAAGAGGTCATATACATTGATTGTATTAACCTGAGCTGTCTTAACGCCCTCGATGTTGGATGCAGATGCGATAACGAAGTTGTTAACCTCGGGAAGAACTATGAGAGCCTTACCCTCGGCACCTACTGCCTTAAGCATGGAAACCATTGTCTTTGTCTTGTACTCGTCCATTGTAATGGAATCGATTACGATGATTTCCTCGGCAGCTGCCTTAGAAGAAAGAGCTGACTTAAGAGCCAATCTCTTAACCTTTTTGTTTACAGAGAAACGATAGTTTCTGGGCTTGGGTGCAAATACAACACCACCGTGAGTCCACTGAGGAGCTCTTGTTGAACCCTGACGAGCTCTACCTGTGCCCTTCTGTCTCCAAGGCTTTTTACCGCCACCGGAAACCTCAGAACGAGTGAGAGCGGACTGTGTGCCCTGTCTCTGGCTTGCGAGGTAGTTAACTACCATCTGGTGCATAACTGATGTATTGGGCTCGATTCCGAAAATTGCATCAGCAAGGTCGATTGTACCAACCTTCTTGCCCTGCATATCTAATACTGCTACATTAGGCATTCTGAATTCCTCCTTCCTCAAGCCTTAGTGATGTCCTTGATAACAACTGTGCCGCCGTTAGGACCAGGAATAGCGCCCTTGATAGCAACGAGGTTGTTCTCAACATCAACCTTAACTACTTTGAGGTTCTTAACTGTAACCTTCTCAGCACCGAGGTGACCTGCCATCTTCTTGCCCTTCCATACTCTGGAGGGAGAAGAACAAGCACCCATTGAGCCGCCGTGACGTGCTACAGGACCTGAACCGTGAGTTTCCTTTAATCTGCTGAAGTTCCAGCGCTTGATAACGCCTGCGTAACCCTTACCTTTGCTGGTACCTGTTACGTCTACCTTCATGCCTGCCTCAAAAGTGTCTGCCTTTACGATGTCGCCAACATTGTAAGCTGCGCAATCGTCAAAACGGAACTCCTTAAGAGTTTTCTTGGGAGCCACGTTTGCCTTGTCAAAGTGACCCTTCATAGGTTTGGTGAGTTTGTTAGCTTTAACATCACCGTAGCCGAGCTGAACTGCATTGTAGCCGTCAGTCTCAACTGTCTTAATCATTGAAACAACGCAAGGGCCTGCTTCAACAACTGTTACGGGAACTACATTTCCCTTCTCGTCGAAGATCTGTGTCATACCGATCTTCTTGCCGATTAATGCTTTCTGCATTTTTAATTTCCTCCTTATTAGGTTATTGGTCGATAAAGATGTAGTCATTCATCGACTTGACCCTGTCTGCTTGTAGGTTGATAACTGAGCTATCAGAGCTTGATCTCAATTTCAACGCCGGCAGGGAGCTCCAGATTCATAAGAGCATCAACTGTTTTGTTTGAGGGTCTCAAGATGTCGATAAGACGCTTGTGAGTTCTCATTTCGAACTGCTCACGGCTATCCTTGTACTTGTGAACCGCACGAAGAATTGTTACAACCTGCTTCTCGGTGGGGAGTGGTACGGGACCTGAAACTCTTGCACCTGTGCGCTTTGCTGTAGCAACGATTCGCTCAGCTGACTGATCAACCAACTGGTGATCATAGCCCTTTAATCTAATTCTGATTTTTTCCTTGACTGCCATAAAAGTCGCCTCCTTAAAAATTTGTTAGTTGGCGGGCGTACTTCAAAACTAAACTTTTACACACATCCGGGTGTTTCATCACCCTTCATTAAAAAACGGTTAACCATATTTTGTTAACCGGAGAAGTCTTGAAAAGCATAAGGGCACACTTCGGACATAGCAACCCCTTTGTCTCGATAATGTGCTTTAAAATTTTTTCGCCCGGTTTGAAATCGGACATACTCCACGGAAAAACCGACCCTTTGGCCGCAACCTCCCGCTTCAACGCATATCATTTATTGCAGTCACGCAGGGTTAATTATAATATATATATAGGGCAAAATCAAGAATTTCGCCGAAATTTCTTATGTAGATTTTTAGAGAAATTTTAAAAATATTTTTGTTAATGTTGCACAATACAAGACCTTGATAAAATTATCGTATTTTTATCATTATATTGCGGAAAATGACTAAATTTATATTGACCAACTCAGACTAAAGCTATATAATTCAATTTGGAAACAAACAAAAAAATCTCTATATATAAATAGAAAGAGGCAGATTATGAAAAAAATCAAGGTTTTTCTGGCGGTAGCTTTCTGCAAGACTGTCCGCTTTTTTGCAAAGCTTTTAGGCAGAGGAAGCAGCCTTCCCGGCGCTTTAACCCTTAAGCTCTTCCCTAACATTTTAAAAGACATTACTCCCCCTGAGAAGATTATTGCCGTAACAGGCAGTAACGGCAAAACCTCCACCGTTGAGCTTATTGCCCATGTTCTTAAAGAAAGCGGTGCCAGCTTAGTATACAACAAGGAAGGCTCCAATCAGATTGAGGGCGTTACCACCATGCTTTTGTGCGACTCTACCCTTTCAGGCAAAGCAAAGAGCAAAATTGCCCTTATTGAGTCTGACGAACGTTTTGCAAAATACACTTTCAAATACATTAAGCCCGATTACCTTTTCGTTACTAATCTGTATCGCGACCAGCTTACCCGCAACGGTCATCCCGAATGGGTGTATGCATCCATTAACGACGCTATAAGCGAGGGAATCACCTTGGTGCTCAACGCAGACGACCCATTGGTTACAACTTTCGGTAAAAACAGAAAGGCTCTTTACTTTGGTGCGGACAAGCTTTCCTTCGATAAAGACGTTAACGACTCTGTTTATAACGACGGCAAGTACTGCCCCATTTGCAATGCTCCTATGAGCTACGACTATTACCACTACAATCACATCGGCTCTTACTACTGCCCGAAGTGCGGATTTAAAAAGCCCGAAACCAAATGGACTATTACCGATGCAAGCTTAGACGATAAGAAGCTCACCATTAACGGCAAGCACACAATTGAACTTTCGTTCTCAAGTATTTATCAGTGCTACAACTCTTTGGTTGCTTTTGCGGCGGCCGACATTGCAGGAGTTAAGGCTGAGGATGCCGTTAAAGCTCTTTCAGGCTATAAAATGCAGTCAGGCAGAATTATGGACTTCACCTTTGGCAAGGCAACAGGAACACTTTTAGTATCAAAGCACGAAAACTCCGTTTCCTATGACCAGTCAATTAATGTTGTCACCAATGATAAAAACGATGTGGCGGTGCTGATTATCGTTGACAAAATCAGCCGTAAATACCACACCGAAGACACAAGCTGGCTGTGGGACATTGACTTTGAAAAACTCAATTCAGAAAACGTTAAGAAGATTTACCTTGCAGGCAGTTATTATAAGGATTTGGAGGTTCGTTTTTCTGTTACCGATATTGATAAAGACAAGCTGGCAGTTTGCGAAAGTGTTGAGAGTGCAATGGCGAAGCTTAAGAATGAAGAAAACTTCACCTATGTAATCACCTGCTTCTCAGACAAAGGCAAGTTCCTTGAAATTGTTAAGAAAGGAGAGGTGTGATATGCAGATTAAAATTTTACACTTATACTCCGACTTTATGAACCTTTACGGAGAATACGGCAACGTAAGGCTTCTTACAAAAGCACTTGCAGATAAAGGAAGCACCGTTGAAGTTTTTCAAAAGACTATTACGGACTCTGAGATTGATTTTGCTGAATACGACTTTATCTACTGCGGTGCAGGAACCGAGAGCAAAAGAACTTTTGCACTTAATCACCTCAGGAATTTCAAAGATAGCTTAAAGTCTGCTTTTGATGCAGGTAAGGTTATTCTTTTTACAGGTAACTCATGGGAGATGCTGGGTAAGTCCATAGAAACTGCCGACGGCAAAGTTCTGGAAGGACTTAACCTTTTTGACTTTACAGTAAAAGAGCAGAACAAAAAGCGTCTTACCGGTGACATCAGGGCAAAGACTGAGTTGCTTAATACAGAGCTCATCGGCTTTATCAATAAATGTAGTGAGGTTGAGAATGTAGCCTCTCCTCTCTTCACTTTAACAATGAAGCCCGAAAGCTTTAGTTTTGAAGCCGAGGGTATCCGCGAAAAGAACCTTTTCGGCACTCAGATTGTAGGGCCTGTGCTGGTTAAGAATCCCGATTTCTGCAACTATATTGCAGAGCTTATAATAAAAAATAAGGCATAAAAAATGCAGGGCGTTTTTGCCCTGCATTTATTTTTATCTTCTTTTTACTACTTCGCCCTGCTTCTTGTAAATAGAACCTTCTTCAACGTAGCTTCTTACAAAAGAGAGAGGGTACACACTTGTGTTTCTGCCGATTACTGTGCCGGGATTCATAACGGTGTTGCAGCCGATATCGCCAAAATCGCCAACGATAGCACCGATTTTCTTGATGCCTGTTTCCACCTTTTCTCCTCTGAAATTAATTGTAACCAATGATTTATCAGACTTAAGATTAGATGCAATAACACCAGCGCCTGTGTGAGCCTTGTAGCCGTAAATACTGTCGCCAACGTAGTTGTAATGAGGAGCCTGAACGCCGTTAAAAAGCACACAGTTTTTAAGCTCGGTGGAGTTACCCACCACAGCACCCTTGCCTACAATGGCACTGCCACGGATAAACGCACAATGGCGGATTTCGGCATTCTCGTCAATAATGAGAGGGCCGTTTAAAGAAGCCGAGGGTGCAACCTTTGCACTCTTTGCAACCCAGATATCCTCACCGATTTTTTCAAACTTTTCAGCGTCCAGAGTTTCGCCAAGCTTTTTTATAAATTCGCTTATATGAGGCAAAACTTCCCAAGGATATGTAAAGCTTTCAAAAAGCTCTCTGGCGATTGTTTCCTCTAAATTAAAAAGGCTTGTGATTTTAAGCTCGTTCATATTAATTTCTCCTTATCCTTAAATCAAGATTATTGAGTTTTTCGTCGTATTTAAGCTCGCGGAAAATAAGCACGGTAACCCATGCCATTAAAAGTCCTAAAGCCGCACCTGCAATTACATCTGTAGGAAAATGCACAAAAAGATACATTCTGGAAAGCCCCATAAAAACCGCAAAAAGCACAAGGGGTATTCCAAGCTTTTTAAATGTAAAAAGTAAAGTTCCCACCGCCGCAAAGGCACTTGCAGTATGCCCTGAAGGAAAGCTGTAGGACGTTGGCCTTTCTATAGCCAACGGAATACTCTGGTCTATGGTGCAGGGTCTTTCTCGGTTAACGGCATTTTTTATGGCAAGCTCATTAAAGAAAAAGGTAAGCACCACTGCCGCAACCAAAATCGCACCTGCAGCCCTTGTTTTCTTAAAGCAGAAAAGCACAACTCCTAAAACAAGCCACGGAATTCCAAGCTGAAAAGCCCAGCTTAAAAAGGCACAAACCCAGTCAAGCCATTCTGTGCGGATATTTTCCTGTATCCAGTAAAGCACCGTAAAATCAAGATTTGTTATAGTTTCAAGCATTATTTAAAATAACACCTCCGTTATTTTAAATTGTAACACATACAATTTAAAAAATCCATATAAATATCAAATGTCATTTGTTACAAAATGCTTTACTTCATAAGAGGGGTTCTTAAGTTCTGATTTAAAGAATACCGGGTAATACTTTTTATGGTGGTCTGCCTTTATCCATACAAGACGTTCTTTAACATCGTCTTCAGTAAAGCTCATACACACAGGTTCAAAATTCTTCGGAACTTTCATATAGAAGAAGAAAGAAATCTCATGGACTATGTTACCTTTCTTAACTAAAGTATCGCCAAAAAAGAAATTCTCGTGAATAAAACCCAGGCGGTCAATATCCATTTTTACGCCTGTTTCTTCAAAGACTTCACGAACTACAGCTTCTTCGGCAGTTTCGCCGAATTTGATTCTACCGCCTACGGAATACATATGTTCATCTCTATCGTTCTCTACCATAAGGAACTCATCATCCCGCATAATAATTGCACCAACACGGATATTAAGGATTCCGCCCTTGGTTTTAACGCATAAATCAGTGTTCATTTCATATACCTCCTAAACATAATAAGGGACAAAAAAGGAAGCAGTAAAAAACCACTTCCCTTTGCTTTTAAAATATTAAAGTCTTGAACCTGAGAACATACCGGGTTTCTTTTTCTTAACCTTTTCGGGCTTAACCTTTTTGCCCTTCATCTTAAGAGCAAAGCTCCATGCCTTTTTTAGCTCGTCGCTCATCTTCTCTTCAAGCTTTTCTCTGTACTTCTCGTCAGTGGAGTTGAGAATTACAATTGTGATAATGGAGCGTGTGTCCATATCGCCGTTCTGGTACTGAGTAGAAAGAATCTGAGAAAGCTTGTTAATCTCGCTCTTAACACCACGGGCTAAAAGCTGGTTAACTCTGGGCACAATGAAAGTACGGGTAAAGTAAACACCGCGGAAAACTTCCTTTGTATCCTGCTCTTTTTTGATTTCCTCTTTAAGCTCAGGAAAAAGCACCATAAAACGCTTTGCAAGGAAAAGAGGGTCGGCGTTACCGTCGTCGCCAGACTTTTTCCTCTTTGTCTGCTTTGCACGCTTAACAGCAGATTCGGATGTTACAGCCTCAACAAAGTCGTTGCCGATGCTTTCCGCCTCTTTTTCTGTGTCAGACTCAGGATTAAACATCCATGTAGCCATAGTCTTCCACTCGTTATCAGGGCCTTCGTCTGTCATAGTACAGCTTCTTAAAACGCAAAGCATTTTGTCCTTATAATAAATAACAGAGTAAGCAATAGTTTCGCTTGTAAAAAGGCTTACCAGCTCATTCGCATTTGAGCTTTCAACCTTCTGCTCCTTAAAGTTAAATCCCTTTAAGGTATCGTTTAATTTATCATTAATAATTTTAAATGCCTTTTTAATATCAGTCATAATACTTACCTCCAAATGCATTAGCTTTTATTATACATACACTTTACGGTTTTGTCAAAGTATTTATATGATGTTTAATCGTAGGGGCGATTATCAATCGCCCGTTATATGTTGCTCTGATATGAAACTTTTCGGGTGAATAATATTCGCCCCTACCAATATTATCCATATGAACTCTTGAAACTTATTAAGCAATGTGATAAAATATTTATTAATAACGCCCTGAAAGCAGGTAGATTTATGAAAAACAAGGCAATCGGCGTTTTCGACTCAGGTTTAGGCGGTCTTACAGCTGTTAAAGAGCTTATTAAATGCCTTCCTAATGAAAATATCGTTTACTTTGGCGACACAGGCAGAGTTCCCTACGGCACCAGAAGTAAAGAAACCATAATTAAATACGCTGCTCAGGATGCAAGATTTTTGCTTAACCACAATGTTAAGATGATTATTGCCGCCTGCGGTACAGTAAGCTCAGTAGCCTCATCTTTAGGCGAAGAACTACCCGTTAAATTCTCAGGTGTTCTTGAGCCAACTGCTTTAGCTTGTGCCAAAGCTACAAAAACAGGCTCTGTTGCAGTACTGGGCACATCCGCCACAATCAACAGCCACAGCTATAAAAAACTCCTTGAACAAATCAATCCCGATATCAAGGTTTATGAGCAGGACTGCCCTTTGTTTGTTCCTTTGGTTGAAAATGGTTTTACAGACAAAGACGACATTATAGTAAAAAGTGTTGTAGAGCGTTACGTAAGTCAGTTTAAAAATACCGACGTTGACACAGTTATTTTAGGATGTACTCACTACCCCCTGCTTAAAGCCGCTATCGGTGAGGTAGTAGGCGAAAATGTAAAGCTTATTGACTCAGGCAGAGAAACAGCCCTTTACACCAAAAAGCTTCTCAAGGAAAATAACCTTTTAAGCGAAAGTAAGTCTGAGGGCGAAAGAGAATTTTATGTAAGCGATACTCCCCATAATTTCGAAGCGGTTGCCGGCAGATTTTTGGGAAGAGATATGAAGCGTACAGCTACACGCATTGATATAGAAAAGTATTAAGGGAGAATTATGAAAGAAGATTATCTGATTAAAGTCACAGGTATTCAGGAAATTGACGGTGAGAGCGACAAGGTTGAGATTATTACCTCAGGCACATTAATGCACCGCGACGGAAGATTCCTGATTAAATACACCGAGCGTGATAACGACGACCCACGCATTGCCATCGACAACTCAGTTTTAGTCAACGGCAGCTCTCAGGTTACAGTTATCCGCAACATAGGTGTTGAGAGCCGCCTTATCTTAGAAAAAGGCAGACGCCACCAATGCATTTACACCACCATTGCAGGTGATTTATCTGTAGGAGTATACACCGACTACATAAAAAATACTCTTAAAGAGGGCATTGGCGGAAAGCTGAGCCTTAAGTACAGCTTAGATTTTAACGCAGGGCTTGTTTCTAACAATGAACTGCATATTACTATAACCAAAAAAGAGGTATAAAAGATGTCTAAAACTTCCACACTTGCTATTAAGAGCCTCAGAGAGGCAATCGAAAATGCAGTAAAGTCTGCTATTGCAAACGGTCAGCTTCCTGAAGGTGAGCTTAAGAATTTTATTATCGAAGCTCCTGCCGACAGAAGCCACGGTGACTTTGCCACCAATGCCGCTATGACAGGTGCAAAGGCTTTCCGTATGCCTCCCTTTAAAATTGCAGATGCTATCAAAAATAACATTAATCTTGACGGTACAGTTTTCGAAAAATGCGAGGTTGCAGGCCCCGGCTTTATCAACTTCTTTTTAAGCCCCAAATATTTTGCAGATGTTATTGAAGAAATTACTTCTTCCGGTGAAAGCTTCGGCAGAAGTGATTACGGCAATGGCAAAAAGATTAACGTTGAGTTCGTTTCTGCAAACCCCACAGGCCCTATGCATATGGGTAACGCACGAGGCGGTGCTCTTGGCGACTGCTTGGCCGCAGTTTTGGATGCAGCAGGCTTTGAAGTTTCCCGTGAGTTCTACGTAAATGACGCAGGCAATCAGATTGAAAAATTTGCTTCTTCCCTTAACGCCCGTTACATGCAGATTTTTGACGAAAGCTTTATTATGCCCGAAGACGGCTATCAGGGCGAAGACATCAAAGACCTTGCAAAGGAGTTCGAGAGCATTAACGGCGACTCCTTCGTAAACGTTGATGAAGCCGACAGAAAGAAAGCTCTTGTTGACTTTGCTTTACCCAAGAACATTGCAAAAATGCAGGCCGATATGAAGAAATACCGCATTGAGTATGACAAGTGGTTCTTCGAAAGCGAGCTTCACAACTCAGGCAAGGTTAAGGCAGTAGTTGACCTCCTTACCGAAAAAGGCTTAACCTATGAAAAGGAAGACGCACTCTGGTACAAAAACGCTGAGGTTGTTCGTGACAGACTTAAGAAAAGCGGTATGAAGGACTCAGACATCGACAAGCTTGAGCTTAAGGATGACGTTTTAATCCGTGCCAACGGCAACCCCACCTACTTTGCCGCTGACATTGCTTACCACAAGGATAAATTCGACCGTGGTTTTGACACCTGCATCAACATCTGGGGTGCTGACCACCACGGCCACGTTGCCCGAATGAAGGGTGCTATGGATGCTATCGGTTTAGACGGTGACAAACTTGACATTGTTCTTATGCAGTTGGTTCGTTTAGTTCGAAACGGCGAGGTTGTACGAATGAGCAAGCGTACAGGCAAGGCTATTCAGCTTGCCGACCTTTTAGAGGAAGTTCCCGTTGACTCCACACGTTTCCTCTTTAACACAAGAGAAGCCAACACCCAAATGGACTTTGACCTTGACCTTGCTGTTACTCAGGATAACCAGAACCCTGTTTACTACGTTCAGTATTCTCAAGCAAGAATCTGCAGTATTTTACGCAATCTTGCAGCTGACGGTATTTTACCCAGAGAGTGCACAAACGAAGAGCTTAAGAAACTTACAGATAATGAGGAAATCGAGCTTATCAACCACCTCAGTGCTTATACCGATGAAATCGTAGCTGCCGCCAAGGACTACGACCCCACAAGAATTACTCGCTACGTAGCAAGCCTTGCCGCACTTTTCCACAAGTTCTACAACGCTCAGCGTGTTAAGGTT
>JAFTIP010000004.1 GCA_017456845.1 Ruminococcus sp. | reverse complement strand
ATGGCTCATTTTTCTGTTGCTGACGAAGGTGAAGAAGGCAGAGAATATACTGAAAAACAGCTTGAGAACTTTGACTATACAATAAAAGCCCTTAAAGAAAAAGGCATTGAATTTGAAATAATTCACCACGCAAATTCAGCAGGTACCGAAGATTATGAGGATGCTCATAAATCTATGGTAAGAGCAGGAATCATTCTTTACGGTCTTGCTCCTTCACCTAAGCTTCAGGGTGCTTTGCCCTTAAAGCCGATTATGACCTTAAAAACCTCTGTAGCATCTGTTAAGAAAATATACAAAGGCACTACTGTCAGCTACGGCCGAACCTTTGAAGCAGAGGAAGATATGACCGTGGCAACGGTTACAATAGGCTATGCCGACGGCTATTTCAGAGATTATTCAAACAAGGGCTATATGCTCCTAAAAGGAAAAAAATGCAGAATTTTAGGTAGAGTTTGTATGGACCAGACTATTATTGATGTAAGCGGTGTAGATAATGTGAAAATCGGTGACGAGGTTATAGTTTTTTCCGCAACCGAAAGCCCTACCGTTGATGATCTTGCAAACTTTGCAGATACTATAAATTATGAGGTGCTCTGTGCGGTATCAAAACGAGTGCCCAGATATTACCATAAAAACGGACAGACAGTGGATGTGATGTATAAGCTATGAAACTTTTAGCAGTAGACGGAAATTCAATAATGAACCGTGCCTATTACGGCATAAGACCTCTGACCACAAAGGATGGTCAGTTTACCCATGCTATTTACGGCTTTTTAACAATGCTTCTTAAAATTAAAGCCGATACAAATCCCGATGCCGTTGCAATTGCTTTTGATTTGCACGCTCCAACCTTCCGCCACAAAGCATATTCTGGCTACAAAGCAACCCGTAAAGGTATGCCTGAGGAACTCAGATGTCAGGTTGAGCCTTTAAAAGAGCTTTTAAAACTTTTAGGCTACAAGTTGGTTTCTGTAGAAGGTTATGAGGCTGACGATATTTTAGGTACATTTGCAAAAAACAGTTCTCTTAAAAACTACGAGTGCGTTATTGCAACAGGAGACCGTGACTCTTTTCAGCTTATCAGTGACTCTGTAAGTGTGCGTTTTGCCGCTGCAAAGCAGGGCACACCTTCTGCAGAAATCTACGATAAAAAGAGGATTAAAGATGAGTACGGTGTAGAGCCTCGTCAGCTTATTGATATAAAGGCTATTCAGGGTGATACCTCCGATAATATTCCCGGTGTTGCAGGCATTGGCCCCAAGGGTGCAGCTGACCTTATCAGCCGTTTTGAAAATCTTGATAAAATCTATGAGAATATCGATACCATTGATATTAAAGAGGGCATCAGAAATAAGCTTAAAGCAGATAAAGAAAACGCTTATTTAAGCCGTATGCTGGGCGAAATTTACTGCGATGTTCCCATTGATACAAGCATTGAAAATTATAAGGTTGAGCTTTCTGACAGAGATGCCGCCGCAAGGTATATGGCATCTTTAGAGCTTTTCAAGCTTATCGAAAAAGTAGGTCTTCAGGATGCCGACACAACGGCTGTAGCTGAGGAAGAAAAGCTGGTTGCCAAAAAGGTGGAGACTTACAAAAAAGCCCCGAAAGATTGCGTTGTTGATGCGTATTTTGATGGTGACAAGCTTGAAAAATTCATTGCTGTAACCGACACTAAAGTATATGTGAGCACTTCGGAAGAAGAATTTATAAATCTTCTTTCAAATAAAAAATTAAGCAAAATAGTTTATGACAGCAAGCCTTTGTTCTCTTACGCAGATAAAAAAGGCTTTAGCATAGAAAATACAGTTTTTGACGTTTCTTTGGCAGCTTATCTTTTAAGCCCTTCCTCAACAGACTACAGCGTGGAAAGACTTTGTACCGAGTATGGTATTGTACTTCCTGAGGTTGATGGTGAAGATGTCAGCAAAGAAGAAGCTTCCCTTTGGGAAATTTACCTCAAATTAAAAAAGCAGATTGAAGAAAAAGAGCAGACAAAGCTTTTATGTGATATTGAAATTCCCCTTGCCAATGTGCTTGCAAGAATGGAAAATTTAGGCTTTGAGGTGGACGCAAAGGGTATCGAAGATTACTCTGTTGTTATAACCGAAAAGCTTAAGGCTATGGAGCAGGAAATTTACCAAGAGGTGGGTTATGAATTCAACATAAACTCACCAAAACAGCTTGGCGAAGCTCTCTTTGTAAAAATGGGAATCCCCACAGGCAAAAAGACAAAAAGCGGTTATTCCACAAGTGCTGATGTTCTGGATTCCTTAAAGGACAGCTACCCTGTGGTTAAGCACGTTTTAGAGTACAGAACCTACGCAAAATTAAAGTCCACCTATTGCGACGGGCTTTTAAAAGTAATTGCTCCTGACGGCAGAATTCACTCAAGTTTTAATCAGAAAGAAACACGCACAGGCCGTATAAGTTCCACCGAGCCTAACCTTCAGAATATTCCTGTAAGAACCACACTTGGCAGAGAGCTTAGAAAGTTCTTTAAGGGTGCTGAGGGATGCGTTCTGGTGGATGCGGATTATTCTCAGATAGAATTAAGAGTTCTTGCGGATATCGCAAATGATAAAGAAATGATTAAGGCTTTTACCGATAATGTGGACATTCACACTGTTACCGCTTCGCAGGTTTTTGCCTTACCCTTGGATATGGTAAGCCCCATTCACAGAAGCCGTGCAAAGGCGGTTAACTTCGGCATTGTTTACGGAATTGGTGCTTACTCTTTAGCTAAGGATATCGGCGTTACAAATAAAGAAGCAAAAGCCTATATTGATAACTACCTTAAGCACTACAGTGGCATCGACAGCTATATGAAAAACGTCATAGAGCGTGCCAAAAACGAAGGGTTTGTAGAAACAGTTTTTGGTAGAAGAAGATACCTTCCCGAGCTTACCGCAACCAATCATATGACCCGTGCCTTCGGCGAGCGAGTTGCCCGTAATATGCCTATTCAGGGCACAGCCGCCGATATAATTAAAATTGCTATGATAAAGGTGGATAAAAGGCTTAAAGCAGAGGGCTTATCTGCAAGGCTTATTCTTCAGGTTCACGACGAACTCATTGTAGAATGCCCTGAGTTTGAGTCAATGCAGGTTGCTATGATTTTGCAGGAAGAAATGGAAAGTGCCGTTAAGCTTTCAGTTCCTCTTGTTGCCGAAGCTTCTGTAGGTAAAACATGGTATGATGCAAAGGGGTAAAAATATGAAAAGAGTTTTATTTGTTTGCACGGGAAACACTTGCCGAAGCCCTATGGCAGAGCTTATATTTAATAAAATTGCCAGAGAGCGTGGTATTGACGCCAATGCGCGAAGTGCAGGTCTTTGTACTATTGAAGGGCTGCTTATTAACGACAACGCTCAGGCGGCTCTCAGAGAAATCGGCATTGAGTCAGACTTTTTCAGCTCTACGGATATTTATGACCTTGATTTTAAGGACTATGACCTTTTCGTAGGTATGACGGCAGAGCACATTGACGAGCTTAAAGGTGCAGGAATTGACGAGAGCAAAATCCGCATGCTGGGTGAAAAAAACGGAGGAATCCGTGACCCTTACGGCAGCGGTCTGTGGTACTATAAGTACTGCAGAGACGAAATTACAAAAGCTTTGGAAGAAATATTAGCTGAGTTATGATGATTAAAGAAATGACCGCCGAGCATATAAAAGCGGCGGCAGAAATTGAAAAGCTTTGCTTTGTGCATCCTTGGTCAGAGCAAAGTGTTAAAGATGAAATGGATAAAGAAAATTCCATTTTCCTTATGGCTTTTGATGGTGAAACCCCCATAGGCTACGTGGGGCTTAGCGTAGTTTTTGACGAAGGCTATATGGGTAACCTTGCAGTTTTGGAAGCTTACCGCCGAAAGGGCGTGGGCAAAGCCTTGATGCAGGAGCTTTTAAATGAATGTGTAAAGCTTGATTTAGCCTTTGCAACATTGGAGGTAAGAGCTTCCAATACTCCTGCCGTAAAACTTTACGAAAGCCTCGGATTTACCGAAGTAGGCAGGCGTAAAAATTACTATAAAGAGCCTTTGGAGGATGCACTTTTACTTACAAAATTTTTAAAAGAAATTAACTGAACAGGTGAGATATATGAAAATTCTTGCAATTGAATCATCCTGCGACGAAACAGCCGCCGCAGTAGTTGAAGACGGCAGAAATGTTCTTTCTTCCGTTATAGCTTCTCAGGTTGAGGAGCACCGCATTTACGGCGGTGTTGTGCCTGAGATTGCTTCCAGAAGACACGCCGAGGCAATTGTAGGCGTTGTAGATGAGGCACTAAAGCAGGCAGAGTGTACTCTGGATGATATTGATGCCTTTGCGGTAACCTTTGCACCCGGTCTTATCGGTGCACTGTTGGTAGGTGTTAACTTTGCAAAGGGCCTTTCCATTGCCACAGGCAAGCCTCTTATTCCTGTGCATCATTTAAGAAGCCACATTGCCGCAAACTACATAACAAGCCCTGAGCTTAAGCCGCCGTTTTTGTGCCTTGTAGCTTCAGGCGGTCACAGCCATATTGTAGCCGTTAAAGACTACACCGAAATGGTGGTAGTAGGCCAGACAAGGGATGACGCCGCAGGCGAAGCTTTTGACAAAGCCGCCAGAACATTAGGTATGTCTTATCCCGGCGGAATCGAGATGGACAAGGTTGCAGAGCTTGGTAACCCCGACGCCTTTAAATTGCCTCGTCCCACGGTTGCAGGTTCTGCTTACGATTTCAGTTTCTCAGGCCTTAAAACTGCTGTAATAAACCTTATTCATAATGCTCAGCAGAAGGGAATAGAGCTTTCGAAAGAGGATGTAAGCGCATCTTTCAGAAAAGCCGTGGTAGGCTCGCTTACAGATAATCTTTTCAAAGCGGCTGAGGACTTTGGTGCAAAAACCATTGTAGCCGCAGGCGGTGTTTCAGCCAATTCTCTTTTAAGAAAAGAGCTTAATAGGATTTGCAGTGAAAAGGGTATGGATTTATACATCCCTGATTTAAAGCTTTGCGGAGATAACGCGGCTATGGTAGGCTCTCAGGCTTATTATGAATTCCTAAGCGGAAATATTGCCGAACTTGACCTTAACGCTACTGCAACCCTTCCTATAGATTATTCCACAAAAAAAGAGCAATAAATTTTTAAAAAGTTTCAATTTGTT
>JAFTIP010000011.1 GCA_017456845.1 Ruminococcus sp. | reverse complement strand
TATGCTCGCTGTGTCATATATATTATTCGGTGAGCGTAATGAATTTGTATAAATGTATCGGAAGAACAAAACTTATTCTAATCTGGACTGTAGTACTTGCAGGGTTCGCAGGATTGTTTATTTTTTCTGAAGAGTGCAAAAACGGAGCTTTAAACGGGCTTATGCTGTGCTTAGGGGTGCTGATTCCCTCTTTGTTTCCTTTCTTTATTCTTGCTTCATTTTTAGCTGAAAGCCATATTCTCGACTCAATTACTTCTGTCTTAAATCCTATTGCAAAAATCTTGTTAGGATTAAGAGGAATATGCATTGTACCGGTGCTTATGGCGTTAATCGGCGGATATCCTGTAGGAGCAAGAACTGTAGCAACACTTTATAAAAACAAAACAATAAGCAGTCAAGAGGCTGAAAGACTTGCTGTAATATGCTGTTTTGCAGGTCCGGGGTTTTTGGTTACCTTTGTGGGAGTATCTTTGCTGATGAGTAAAGAATCAGGAATTATACTGCTTCTTTCGCAAATAATCAGCGGAGTAATACTTTGTTTAGTTTCAAGAATAATTTTTGGCAAATGCGAACCTGTAGAAGAAAACAGAATAACCGAAAGCCCTTCTATATCAGGGGCTCTCGTTTCCTCAGTAAATTCAGCAGTAAAATCAACAGCAGGTATGTGCGGATTTGTTATAGCTTTTTCTATAATCTGTGCTGTGCTTACTGACGGTTTTGGTGCAAACAATATAATTGGCAAAGGCGTTGTTGCTTTGCTTGAAGTAACCACGGGCGTTAACCTCTTGTCGGGAGAGGTAAGCTTGGAAATACTTTCTGCCTTAACGGGATTTGGAGGAATTTGTGTACATCTGCAGATTTTCAGAGAACTTAAGGGGGTATCTTATTCTAAATCAAGGTTTTATGTTTTCAGATTTATACAAGGTGCAGTCTGCTTGCTCTCAACTAAGCTTTTGCTTTTAGCATTTCCTGTAAGAGATGCGGTTTTTTCGACAGCAACAGAGAAACCGGAGCTTACTTTTTACTCAGGAATAGCAGGCTCGGTTGCACTTTTAGCTACATCTGCTTTATTTATTATTTCAACCAGACACAGGCGTAAATCTTAATGGAGGTTATTTTATGTGCGGTATTGCAGGACTTATGAGCTCGGTTAAAACTATGGAATACAAAGAACAGGTTGCCCCAAAAATGCTTAACACACTTATAAAACGAGGCCCTGACGAAGGCGGAATTTATATTGACGAAAGAATTCTTATGGTACACAGAAGACTTGCTGTAGTTGATATTGAAAACGGCAAACAGCCCATGCACTTTTGCCGGGGAAACGAGCATTACGTGATGGTATACAACGGAGAGCTGTATAATACCGACGAGGTTCGTAAGGAGCTTAAAGACAAAGGCTACACCTTCCATAGTCACTCCGACACTGAGGTAGTACTTAAGGCTTATGCAGAGTTCAAAGAAAGCTGTGCCGAAAAATTTAACGGCATTTTTGCTTTTGCCGTTTTTGAATGCCACAGCCAAAAGCTGTTTTTATGCCGCGACAGAATTGGCGTTAAACCTTTATTTTACTGTCATAAAAATGAGGAATTAGCATTCGGCTCAGAAATTAAATCTGTAATCAAAACAGGGCTTGCATCTGCAGAGGTAGATGAACAAGGGCTTTATGAGATTTTCTTTTTAGGCCCTGCACGAACATCAGGTATTGGAGTGTTTAAGGATATTAAGGAATTAAAGCCCGGTGAATATGCCGTATATCAAAACGGCAGACTATATATAAGTCAATATTTTAAAATTAAAGCTCAGGAACATCCTCACAACGAGGCTGAAACCATTGAATACACACAGTGGCTTATAGAGGATTATATAAAACGACAGCTTGTATCAGACGTACCGTTATGTACCTTTTTATCAGGCGGACTTGACTCAAGCATTATTACAAACTCGGCATCAAAACAAGCTTTTGTTAAAGGCGAAAGACTTCACAGCTACTCGGTTGAATACAGAGACAACGAAAAATATTTTAAGGAAAGTCTGTTTCAGCCAAACAGAGATTACGAATACATTAAGCTGATGAGCAAACACTCCAACACATGGCACCACGAAGTTATTGTAGATAACTCTGAGCTTTCCGAAGCACTTGTACCCGCAACCTTGGCAAGAGATTTGCCCGGCATGGCGGATGTTGACTCTTCCCTGTATTTATTCTGCAAAGAGGTTAAGAAAAATTTTACCGTAGCCTTATCAGGCGAATGTGCTGACGAGCTTTTTGGCGGTTATCCTTGGTATCACCGTGAGGAAATCCTCTACGAGGACACCTTCCCTTGGTCCAGAAGTCAGGATATAAGAGCAAGCATTTTAAGAAAAGGTGTGCTTCCCAAGGGCAAGGAGTACGTAAGAGGCAGATATCTTGACACCATTAAGCTTACTGATAAACTGCCCTCTGACTCTAAACTTGAAGGCAGAATGAGAGAAATGTTTATGCTTAATTACTATTGGTTTATGCAATGCTTACTGGACCGCAAGGACAGAATGAGTATGTTTACGGGGCTTGAGGTAAGAGTGCCTTTTTGTGACTACAGAATTGTACAGTATGCTTACAATATGCCTTGGAGTATTAAAGCCTATAAAGGAAGAGAAAAAGGCATTGTAAGAAAAGCCTTTGAAAATGATTTGCCTGAAGAAATTGTTTACAGAAAGAAAAGCCCCTACCCTAAAACTCACAACCCCTTTTACTTTGAAGCTGTGAGTGCCAAGGTAAGAAGCATTTTGAACAAAAAGACTGCTCTTACAGAGCTTTTATCAAAAGACGGAATAAGAAACATTATGGAGAATCCGGAAAGTATTAAGGAGCCTTGGTACGGTCAGCTTATGCGTGCCCCTCAAATTCTGGCTTATATAGTTCAGCTTGACACTTGGTTTGAGGAATATAACGTAAAATTAGTATAAACAGTTGTAAAAAAACTCCTTTGATGATAAAATCAATTCAAAGGAGTTTTATTTATGAAAAAAGGAACTTACATAAATCTTATGGAATATATAAGGCACCGAAAGGTACTTATGAATTTGATTAAGGTTTTATACACTGTATTACCATTGGTGATGCTTATTGTGTACCCTGTAATTATTATTCTAAACGGCCTAAGAGAATTAGACCACCACTTTATATTAAGCATTGTGGTGCCTGCTGTTACTCTTATTGGAGTTTACGTTATGCGAAAGCTTATAAACAGGCAAAGACCCTATGAAAAATTTGGCGTTAGCTCCCTGATTACAAAAGATAAAAAAGCCCAGTCTTTTCCCTCTAACCACTCGGCTTGCGGATTTGTTATAGCAATGTCGGGGTTTTCTGTAAGCCCGCTTTTAGGAATTATACTATTGGTTGTTGCATTTATAATAGCATTAACAAGGGTTTTTGCAGGAGTTCATTTTATAAGCGATGTTTTGGCGGGCGTTTGCATAGGAACTTTAATAGGCAGTATTTTTTTATTTATATAAATTAATTAAGAAACAACAAAGCACCGACGTTTGTTTAAAAACGTTGGTGCTTACTTTATTTATGCAATTTTGCGGCAGTTTCTCTATTGATTAAGTAAGTCCTTTATCACTTCTGAGGCGATAACGAGGCCTGCGGATGAAGGCACAAAGGCGGTGCTTGCCAGAACGCGTGTTCCGTCGGGGTTTAAACCAACCTTCGGCTCTTCTTTAGAGTATACTACCTTTAAATCCTTAATGCCTGCATCTTTAAGACGGCGGCGCATGGTACGCGCCAAGGGACAAACCGAGGTTTTCTTTATATCTGCCACCTCAATCTTTGTTGGTTCAATTTTATTGCCAAATCCCATACTGCTTATTAGAGGAATGTTCAATTCCTTGCATTTTACAGCAATAAGAGTTTTTGCCTTTACATCGTCAATGGCATCTACAACATAATCAAAAGCCGAAAAATTCACAAGGTCTTTTGTATCTTCGCCATAGAAAAAGCTGTGCGTATTGATTTTAAGCTGAGGGTTGATTGAAAGCATTCGCGACTTGGCGGCATCGCACTTTTGCATACCGACTGTATCTTCTGTAGCTATTATCTGGCGGTTAAGGTTAGTTATATTAACTGTATCACCGTCGATAATATCAACCGCACCTACGCCGGAACGCACCAAAGCTTCAAGAGCGTAGCCCCCTACTCCGCCTATGCCGAAAACAGCAATACGGGTGCATTTTAATTTTTCCATGGCAGGCTCACCCAAAATGGCGGCTGTTCTTAAAAATCTATCCATTTATTCATCAAGTTCCTTACTTAAATTAATAAGCTCTTTCTCAGAAAAAAGCCTCGGCAGGCAGAAGTATCGCCGATTTAGTAAGAGGCGAAATGAGTGGTTATTCCGAAAAACTTATAGTTAATAGGGCTATAGTTTACGGGAAAATTTCATTGGGTACTGACGTTTTTAAATTTACAAGACCGCACACCGTGATTTTGCTCATTAAAATCACCTCTGAACTAATTTTATTACAAGGCTGACAATAAGTCAATAATCCCTAATACTTTACAAATTTTCGGCAATAATAAGCGAAGAAAGGCTGGGGGTTAAATTGAGCAAAACAAAAAGCATTAAAAAGATATCATCGGCGGTAGTTAAGGGAGTACACTTTATTATTCCTTTTGCAGTAGCAGGCGGTGTGCTGATTAGTTTTTCGTATATTACAGATATGATTTTTTCAAGAGATGCAATGTACGGCCTTGGAAACGAAAATCCTGTGGCGGTGATTTTAAAATCATTGGGAACACTTGCCTTCAGCCTTATGCTGCCTGTTCTGTCAGCCTGCATTGCTGTTGAAATTTCTGACAAAGGAGCCTTTAGCGCCGGTCTTGTAGGCGGAATTCTTGCCCAGAACGGAGCAACGCTGATGCTCCCATACGGCAACACAACGGCAGTTTCAGGCTTTATCGGTGCTGTACTTTGCGGTATATTTGCAGGATACATTTACCGATTTCTGAAAAAACTGACAGAAAAGCTTAGCGAAACTGCAAGACAAGGAGTAAGAAGCATATTATTACCTATTGTGTCAGTATTAATTACAGGAGCGTTTATGCTGAGTATTAATCCTTTGGTGGGATTACTTAACACAGGATTATCAGGAATGCTTATGGTTATAAGTGAAGCAAATCCCATTGCATTCGGTGCGGTACTTGGAATAATGACAGCGGTTGATATGGGCGGTGCGTTTTCGAAAGCAGCGTTCATTTTTGCCACTGCCGCACTTGCCTCGGGAGAGTTCACCGCCATGGCAGCTGTAATGAGTGCAGGAATGGCGGTATCTCTAAGTGTGGCAATATGCTCAATTGTATTTAAAATGAAGTTTTCTCAAAAAGAATCACGGCTTGCAAGACTTAATCTGATTTTCGGCTTCTTTGATATTTCCGAGGGTGTAATACCCTTAGCCGCTAAAAATCCAACAACAGTTATACCGGCTTGTACTATCGGAGCGGCAATAAGCGGAGCCTTATCAGCCGGCTTCGGGTGTACCCTTATAGCTCCTTTCGGTGGCTTTTTAGTATTGCCGTTGGTTGGCAGACCTTTACTCTTTGCAGTTTCAGTTGTAACAGGCAGCCTTGTTGGTGCGGTTATACTGGGAATAATCAAGAAAGAACCAAAAGTTAAATACACGGAGCCTGTGGCTGTGGAGATAAAGAAATAAGCTTTCCTATGGAAAGCTTATTTTTACTTAATTATTCCTCCGCCCAGAACTTTTTCGCCTTGATAAATTACAATGGACTGACCGGGGCTCGGTGCACGCTGAGGAGTATCAAAAACCACCTTAAGGGTTTTGTCGGCCAGTAAATATGCCGTTGCAGGCTGAGGCTTCTGGTTATAGCGTATCATGGCTTCGCATCTTACCTCGTCTGTAAAATCACCGCTTAATACATTAACTCTTTCTGCAAATACGGTTTCATGAAAAAGCTCTTCAGATTTACCAAGAGTTACTGTGTTATCCTTTGGATTTTTAGAAACTACAAAACGGGGTGAATCAAAAGAAAGCCCCAAGCCTTTACGCTGACCTACAGTGTAGCGGATTATACCCTTGTGCGTACCAAGAATTTTACCATCTTTGTCTATAAAATCACCCTCAGGGAAAGTTTTACCTGTGTAGTCTTTTATAAAATCGTAATAATCGCCGCTTATAAAGCAGATATCCTGACTGTCGGCTTTGTTATAATTTTTTAGTCCTGCATCCTTTGCAAAACCTCTCACCTGCTCTTTAGAGTATTCGCCCAATGGAAGCAAAAGCTTAGAAAGCTGCTCTCTTGTAAGATTATAAAGCACGTAGCTTTGGTCTTTTTTTGAGTCTAAAGCTTTATACAGAGCAAAGCTACCGTTTATATCGTCCTTAATAACTCTTGCGTAGTGGCCTGTGGCTATATAGTCAAAGCCGTTTTTTTCGGCATAATCAAAAACATATTTAAACTTAACGCTTCGGTTGCACTCTACGCAAGGATTGGGAGTTTTACCGTCCATATAGCTGTTGACAAAATTATCTATTACGTCAGCCTTAAACTCCTTACGATAGTCAGCATAAATAAATTCTATGCCCAAATCCTTTGAGAGACAACGTGCAGAGTTAACCTCGGTTTCAATAACATTACCCATATCATCAGTTTTATCATACAGTCGAAGCATTATAGCAGACACAGAGTAACCTGCTTTTTTTAGAAGATAAACAGCGGCACCGCTGTCAACTCCGCCGCTGACGGCAACCAAAACCTTTTTTGAGTTCATATTTTAATAAACACACCTTTATATTATCTTGATTTCTAAATTTTTATACTCTTCTGTAAGCTCAACGTCTTTCGCAAGACGCTCTGACACGTAAACACTTGTATCTGTTAAGGCGATAAAACCATAATCAGGATATGTCGCTGACAGCTTATCAATTCCTTCACTACCATTAATAAAAGCAGCGGTAGAAAGTGCATCGCAGATTTCGCCGTTTTTACCGACCACAGTTGCAGAGAGAAAGTCTGTCTCTGCGGGTGATGCTGTTTTGGGATTTAAGATATGATGATAACGCTTGCCGTTTTCTTCAAAATACCTTTCGTAGCCTCCTGCAGTTGAGGCAGTTATGTTCTGAGCGTTAAGCACAGCAAAATAACCCTCGGCAAAGGGAGCTTTTATTCCCAATTTAAAGTCTGAGCCGTCGGGCTTTGAACCGATAAGCCTGATATTACCCCCAAAGTTCAGCAGTGCCGAGGTTACACCTTCGTTGATTAAAACCTCTGCCGTTTTATCAGCAATATACCCCTTGGCAATACCGCCTAAGTCAAGACTTGTGCCCTTTTTTATTCTTACGCTTCGGGTGCTTTCGTCAAGTTCAATTTTAGTATAATCAATTTTGGGTATAATTTCAAGAAGCTCTGCATCTGAGGGTACGTTATAGTCTGAAGTTGTAAATCCCCATAGCTTAACTGCGGGATATACGGTAACGTCAAAAGTACCATTTGTACACTCTGAAACAGCTATAGAAGACTTAATAAGTTCAAAGGTATCCTCATTTACTTTCACAAAAGTATCGGGATATAGATTAATCCTGCTAATATCGCTTTCGGGGTTTGTAACAGAAAGTAAAGCTTCTAACCGTTTTATCTCTTCCTTTGCTTTATTTACAGCTTGATTATTCTCGTTATACACAGTAAGGTTAACGATTGTATCAAGGGCGTAAATTTCTTCGCTAATGACTAAATCTTGCTTTTCACAAGCAACAGCACAGCAAATTAAACCCATAAGAATAAGAACAGAAATGATTTTTTTAAGCTTATACATCGAAACACCTCCCGAAATTAACAATTCAATCTGCATACTGATTATTATTTCCATTAATACAGAGTGTAAAACTAAACCATTGGATTTAATTAAGCAAAAAGACGGCTAAGATTAACAAAGCCGTCTGATAATTTTTAATTTTCGTTTCCGTCTAAAGTATTATAAGCAAGCTCTACAGCCTCAAAGCTAATATTGCAGGAAAGACTGAAAACAGGCACACGCTGCAGGGTTATGTCAAGCACGTCCAAAAGTGCAGCCATTTTGGAAGGCTCCTCGCTTCTTAAGGTTTGCTCCATAATAACAGACATAGCCTCTATTGCTTTAAGGCGGACTATGGAGTTTTCTTTTGCCTGATTCAAAACGCAGATACCCTTAAGAGGAACAATGGTATTTGAGTTAATATCGTGCTTTCCTGAAAAAGGTGTGCCGCACACATAAACAGTGTCATCAATTATTCTTACAACAGGCTTATCGTCGTTAACAGAAACCAAACGAGAACCGAAATACTTACGCCACAATGAAGAATGGGTTGATTTGCCTGCACCGCAAGGACCTGTAAAAGCAAAGCCTTCGCCATCTACGGCTACAGCCGAAGAGTGAAGAAAGAATGCGTTTTTACCCAAAATTGCATCGTAAAATTTTAAGCCCATAATAACGTATTCAGCCAAATCACGGCTGACTTCATATTTTGAAACGTGCTCGTCAATTTCAGCTTCTGATACAGAAATTTTTATTTCAGGCTCATTCTGCTGGTTTTCAGCAACGTATTTTTGAGACCTTTCAGTAAGTCTTGCATATCTTGGCTCGTATTCTACGTAAAAATCTGCAATTGTATAAAGCATAGGTGCACTCCTTTACTTTAGCTGCCAGGCTTTGATATCCTTAAGCTCCTCATACATAAGTTTGTAGCTCAAATGCCGTGAGGAAGCAATTTCGCCGTTATTTACAGCGTCAATTACAGCACAGCCTTTTTCAACGGTATGAGAGCATGAAGTAAACATACAAGAGCCTAAATAATCCTGAAACTCAGGAAAACAGTTCATAAGATTTTCCTTGGAATTAAGGCTGTAGCGTATTAGGTCAACAGTAGAAAAACCCGGAGTATCGGCAATATAGCCTGACTCCGTTTTAAAGAGTTCTACAATACGTGTGGTATGCCTGCCTCTGCCGAGCTTGTCGCTAATATCAGCGGTTTTTAGCCCTAAATCAGGCAGGATATTATTTAAAAGTGTAGATTTGCCAACGCCTGAGTTGCCGATAAAAGCACAAAGCTTACCAGATAATAACTCTTTTACGTCTTCTACCCCTTCTTTGGTAACGTCGGAATATACAACGCATTTAAAACCCGCTTTACAGTAGGTGTTGAGCAAATCGTCAACTGAGGACATATCAGTTTTTGAAAACACAATAACAGGCTCAACGTCAATAGCTGCTGCAGCGGCAGTAAGTTTATCTATTACCAAAGTGTTAGGCTCGGGTCTTACGGCTGAAACAACAATAAAAAGCCTGTCTAAATTCGAAAGTGGCGGACGCGTAAGGAAATTTTTGCGGGGCAAAACAGCACTTAAGCTATGATATCCGTCTTTCTTAAGCTCTACTTCTACCCTGTCTCCCACAACGGGAGTGTTGCCGTTTTTACGCAACACTCCCCTTGCTTTACACTCAAAAATTTCGCCCTGACAGTCAACGTAATAAAAACCGCCGGTAACTCTAATTAAGATACCCGTTCTTAATTTTTCGTTCTCTAAGCTCATTACTCTAAACCCTCGGCATCTGTAGTAGTTATAGCTTCGGTCTCGGTAATTGCAGGCACGGTGGTAGTTTCCTCTACTCCGTAGTATGCAATAAGTTCAGAGGTTTTCTTGGTAAAGTTTACTGAGTAAACGCAATAAAGTGTATCATTAAGGCTTATTTCGGCATTCTTAACGCCTGTTCCTGTTACGGTAACGGCAATCTGCTTGGGGGTATTAGAGTGAATGAGAGCATCACTTACAATATCATCACAGCGGACTGTTAACTTTGTATCGTCAGCAACATTTTTCGGAAGCTCTATATCAAGCTGAACGCTGTTCTGAGGCTCGCCGTCGCTTATGCTAAGTTTAATTACAGATTTTGCGTTTAGCTTACCGCTTACGGGAGACTGTGCAACAACCGTATCCTTGGCACTTTCATGCTTTACAGTTTTAAACTCAGCTACAAAACCTGCATCAGTAATCATAGCCTCAGCCTCTTCCTTAGAGTAGCCGATTACATAAGGCACAGATTTTCGGGTATCAACAGCCTCACCTACTACGTAAATATAAACAGTTTCAGTATAATCTGCCTTAGTATTCTGAGGAGGATAAGTGTTTTTAACAGTGCCGGGGGTCAAGGTATCGTCGATAACGGTTTCAACCTTATAATAAACAAAGTTAGCTTCCTTAAGCTTCTGAACGGCAACGCTCTGAGTTTCGCCGTACACATAGGGAATTTCGCCCTCGCCCTGTTTGCTGTTAACAGAAAGGGTAATTGTTGCATTTTCCTTTACCTTTTTCTTGGAACTTGGCAAAGGAGTCTGGTCTACTACTTCATTAAGCTCTTTATCTTTATTATAAATATACTCGTATTCGAAGTTGAATTTATAATCTGTATTGCTCACAATTTCGTTGACGTTCATACCTATAAAGTTAGGAATTTCTACCTCCATAAGCTCTTCGGTTGCAGTCTGACGTGTAAGACCGATTATAAAGCAAACTGTAAAAGCAACAAACGCGGCAATTACAATGCCAAGAACCACAGCAAAGGCAGAGCTGTGACGAACGTTATCGTCGTCCTTTGCTACGTCCTCACCTGCTTCGGTTCTGTTACTGCGGACTTTGTTAATTGCATCCACGTACTTTGTAGGCTGTTTGTCAAAGAAATACTTATACTCAAACTTAACAGAAGGATTGAGTCGGAAACGCTCAATGTCTGCCATCATATCCTGAGCCGACTGATAACGGTCGGCGGGCTGTTTTTGCATTGCTTTAAGGGTAATTTCCTCTAAGCCCTCAGGAATATCGGCATTAAGCTTTGTGGGAGCATCAGGCGTAAGCTGAAGATGCATCAATGCTACTGAAACAGCATTATCACCGTCGTAAGGAAGCTTACCTGTGAGCATTTCATACATCATTACACCTAAGGAATAGATGTCGGTTCTGCCGTCGGTAATATCTCCTTTTGCCTGCTCAGGTGCAATATAATGTACAGAGCCTATTGCCTGTTCTGTCATAGTTTTGGTGTTGTTTGAAAAGCGTGCGATACCAAAGTCGGTAACCTTGATAGTGCCGTCAGAGAGGAGCATCATATTCTGAGGCTTAACATCTCTGTGAACAACGCCTTTTGAGTGAGCGTGAGAAAGAGCCGCTAAAACCTGACTTATAAGGTGAACGGTCTCTTTCCATGTTAAAACACCCTGTTGCTGGATGTACTCCTTAAGTGTAATACCGTCAATATACTCCATAACGATATACTGAATCATATCGCCGAAAGAAACGTCAAACACTTTTACTATATTGGGATGAGACAAAACAGCGATTGCCTTGGATTCATTCTTAAATCGACGGATAAACTCAAGATTGTTGAGATATTCGTCCTTAAGTATTTTTATAGCAACCTCGCGGTCGTCGATAGTATCATAGCAACGGTAAACGTTAGCCATACCGCCTATGCCGATAAGCTCGCGGATATCGTAGCGGCCGTCAAGCTTTTTACCTACATATTTATCCATATTAAGCCACCTCTCAATAAATAACTGTGACGGTTATATTATCCTGACCGCCGCCTTCTTTGGCTTTTTCTACAAGAGTGTTAACTAAGGATTCGCCACGGTTTTCGTGGACTGTTTTAACAATATCACCATTTGACACACAGTTAGTAAGTCCGTCGCTGCAGCTTAAAATTACGTCACCATAGGTAAAGTTAGCCTCTATGTAATCAAGGGTAACGTCGGGACGGATTCCTAAGGCTCGGGTAATGATATTTTTATTGGGATGATTCTGAGCCTGCTCAGGAGTTATCTCGCCGCGTTTAACCATTTCCTGAACTATTGAGTGGTCTTCAGTAAGCTGTTTGATTTTACCGCCTCGGATTGAATATGTACGGCTGTCACCAACGTGAACAACGTGAACAGTTCTGTCTTTAACAAACACAAGTTCACAGGTGGTGCCCATACCCTCTAATTCAGGCTCTGACATTGCAAGGTCAAAAAGATGAGAGTTTGCTCGGCGTACAATATCAGTAAGCAAGGTAGCAAGCTGGTCTTTGGTTAAGGTTTCGTCATAGAGCTGCTCAAGCTGCTCTGAAATAAGCTCAACCGCCGAAGCTGAAGCAACATTGCCGCCATTGGCACCTCCCATTCCGTCACAAACTACTGCCCATGCTGAGCTTGGGGATACAACTGAGAAACGGCAGTCGTCCTGATTCTGGCTTCTTACTAAACCTATGTCGCTTTTGCTGAAAACTTCCAAGTTGTATACCTCCTTTTAATCTTTATTTTTACCTCTGAGCTGACCGCAGGAAGCATTTATATCTGCTCCCAATGTTCGCCTTACGGTAGAATTTACATTGTATTTTGAAAGAATATCCCTGAAATTAACAATTCGTTTGTCACCCGAGGGATTATAGCCTGTGCCCTTAACCGGGTTAACAGGAATTAAATTAACATGGCAAAGAGTGCCTTTTATAAGATTACCTAAAGCGTGTGCACAGAAAGGTGTGTCGTTGACGCCTGAAATCATTGCATATTCGTATGTAATACGCCTGCCCGTTTTATCGGCGTAGTATTTGCAGGCTCTTACAGCCTCTTCAACAGGATACTTTTTATTAACAGGCATTGTTTTGCTTCTGATTTCGTCGGTAGGTGCGTGAAGTGAAAGCGAAAGTGTAATCTGAAAGCCTTCATCGGCTAAATCGTAAATCTTAGGCACCAAGCCGCAGGTTGAAAGGGTTATGTGGCGTGTGCCGATGTTAAGGCCTTTTTCGCTTGATACAAGGCGGATAAACCTGACAACATTTGCATAGTTATCAAGGGGCTCACCCATGCCCATAAGAACTATGTTAGAGATACGGATGTTCAAATCTCGTTGAGCTGCTTCTATCTGAGCCAACATTTCCGAAGGATTTAACTGGCGAGTAAAGCCGCCCATACCTGTTGCACAGAAGGTGCAACCCATTTTGCACCCCACCTGAGTTGAAATGCACATTGAGTAGCCGTGCTTATACTTCATAACAACGGCCTCAACACATTCTTTATCTTCAAAAGAAAACAAATATTTTACTGTTTCATCATAACTTGACTTAAGCTTTTTTTCAATATTTGCAACAGAAATGTAACATATTGAGGTTAATTTTTCTATTACCTCTTTTGGAAGATTTTTCATCTGGTCAAAAGAAGTAACACCTTTTGATAGCCAGTCCGATATCTGATTAGCTCTGAATTTAGGAAGCTTTAGTTCTTGGGTAACGAATTTAACAATTTCATCATAAGACATTGACTTTATATCAATCATACTCTCACCTTACCTTTTTAAAGGCGGAAATGAAAAATCCGTCTGTACCGTTAATATGTGGGAAAAGTGTGAGCTGATTTGAAGGCTCATCCATCCCCTTTTTTATGTTTTCGTTAAGATTTAAGGGCAAAGCCTCAAAATCTTTATGTTCACTGAGGAATTTGTCTGCAATAAGGTTATTCTCCTGTGGATTCAGGGTACAGGTTGAATAAAATAGCCTGCCGCCTGTTTTAACAAGTTTTGCGGTATTCTTAAGGATATCATACTGCAATGCAGGAAGTGCGTTTATATCTTCCAATGCACGGTTTCTGATTTCCGGCTTTCTGCCGATTACACCTAAACCGCTGCAAGGAGCATCGCATAGAACAGCGTCAAACTGCTCTTTTAAATCTGTAACCTCTGTCAAAGCATTGCGGACATCGGCTTTTATAGATGTAATACCCAGTCTTGAGGCAGATTTTTTTATAAGCTCAACCTTATGAGGATAAAGGTCGAAGGAAGAAAGCTTAGCTTTATCTTCAGCAAGAATTGCCATAGAAAAACTTTTAGAGCCGGGAGCCGCACAAACGTCGGCTACCTTTTCACCTGCTTTGGGAGCAACCAACTCTGAGCAGATAACAGAGGAAATGTCCTGAACGTAGATGTTGCCCTCTATAAAAGGTTTTAAGCTTTCAACGGAACCTGTTGAAGAAACTACCAAAGCATTTTCACTAAGGGGCGATAATTCTGCTTTTACACCTTCAGCTTCAAGTTCTGATTTAACATCAGAAACTGTGGCTTTAAGGGTGTTAACTCTTAAAGTAAGGTCGGGTCTGCCCACAAAGCTTTTGAGCATATCCTCTACCAATGTCTCACGGTAAGCTGAAAGCCAAAGCTTAACAATATCCTCAGGGCAAGAGTACTTAACTGATAAGAACTTTGCTTTATCAGCTTCGTCGGGCATTTTGTACTTAAGCTCTGCCCTTACAAAAGAGCGTAAAAGCCCGTTGATAAAGCCTGATGCTTTGTGAAGCTTCTGCTTTTTTGCCAGAGTAACACTTTCGTTAACAGCGGCACCTGCGTGGACTGAATCCATAAAGAGAAGCTGATACACACCCATTCTCAGGATAATAAGTGCCTTTGTTTCAATCTTTTTAAGTCTTACCGAGGAATACTGACGGATGATATAATCCAGAGTGAGCTGACGCTCAAGGACACCATAGACCAAAGCTGTGCAAAATGAGGAATCCCTACCCTGTAAGTTATTCTCTTTTTGAACCTTATCAAGGGTAAGGTTTGAGTAGGAAGCATCATTCTCTACTCTGTAAAGCACCTCGAAGGCTGCCTCTCTTGCGTTTTTCATAAAATCTACCTTTTATCGTCTGCGTTTTGCAATAGTAATAATTCTTAAAAGCTGTAAAAGTGAGGTTAATGCAGCAGCTACATATGTCATAGCGGCGGCGGTAAGGGTCTTTTTGGCTCCTTCATACTCTTCACCCTGAAGCATTCCTGTGCTCTCGATTATTTTAAGGGCACGCTTTGAAGCGTTGAACTCAACAGGAAGAGTTATAAGTGTAAAAAGAAGTGATGTGCTGTAAAGGATAATGCCGATTGTTACCAAAGCATCGCCTACAGGTGAGTTATAGGTTGTAGGAGTTGAGTAATAATAATAGCTTACGCCTGACATAGCAAAGCCGATAATAATTAAAATCCAGCCAATACGTGAACCAATGTTGGAAATAGGCACTAAAGCAGAACGTATTTTATTGGGCACATAACCCTCAGCGTGCTGCAATACGTGGCCAGCTTCGTGAGCGGCTATGCCAACAGCGGCAACAGTATTTCTTCCGTAAACTCCGTCTGAGAGGCGGATTGTATTTGTGCGGGGGTCAAAATGGTCGGTAAGATTGCCGCCCACAGAAGTTATCTGCACATTTGTAACACCGCCTGCTGAGAGCACTCTGCGTGCTGCCTCAGCACCTGTAATACCCATTCGGTTGATTACCTTTGAGTATTTTGAATAGGTTGACTTAACCTTTGCCTGTGCAATTAAAGAAATAATAAGTGCAGGGAGCATCCACAACAGATACTCGAAATATCCATAAAAAAATCCCATATATCCTCCAAATTTAAATCAATTATTCGCCGAAAGCCGTGCCGATTTCAATATTATGACCCTTTAAATAATCGCTTGACGCCATAGCACGCTTGCCTTCGGGCTGAAGAGTAACAATCTCTACAGAGCCTTCACCGCAAGCAACTGTTAAGGGGTTAACTGATACAACCTTACCGGCTTTGCCTGATTTTGACGAAAGACGGGTTTCGATAATCTTAACACGTTTACCGAAAAGTTTACTCTGAGCACTGGGCCATGGAGAAAGACCTCTTACTTTATTATGCACCTCTTTGTTAGGTTTAGTGAAGTCAATTTCACTGATTTCCTTACTGAGCATTGAAGCATAGGTTGCTTCATCATTATTCTGAACAGTTCTTGGGGCAGTACCTGCTTGAATCTGCCTGATAGTTTCGCTCAAAAGCTCTGCACCATCAACACAAAGACGGTCAAAAAGCTGGCCTGATGTTTCATTTTCGCCAACCTTGACTTTTCTGGTAAGGATGATATCGCCTGTATCCAAGCCCTCATTCATATACATTGTGGTAACTCCGCCGTATTCATCGCCTGAAAGTACAGTCCACTGAATAGGTGCGGCACCACGCCATTTAGGAAGGATTGAGCCGTGAACATTAACACAACCATACTTTGGAATATCAAGAACACTTTTTGGAAGAAGCTTGCCGTAAGCCACAACCACAATGAGGTCGGGATTTAAAGCTTTAAGACGCTCAACCTCGGCTTCGTCTTTAAAAGTTGAGGGCGTATACACGGTTAAGTTATGCTCTAATGCACAAACCTTGACGTCGCTGGGTGTAAGCACCATTTTTCTGCCCTTGGGAGCATCTGCCTTGGTGTAAACCGCCTGAACATTATGACCATCAGCAATAATAGCTTCAAGGCTTTTTACGGCAATGTCGGGTGTACCCATAAAAACTATATTCATAATCAGTCCTCGTCTGTGTCAAACTCAAGCTCTGAGGGGTCTAACATTCTTAAAGCAACCTGCTTGTAAATAATACCCTCAAGGTGGTCAATTTCGTGGCAGAAAGCCTTTGCAAGTAGCTCTTCGCCCTCGATTTCAAACTCCTCACCGAATCTGTCCTGAGCTTTCACTTTAACGTAATAAGGGCGGCGGGTAATGCCGTATTCACCGGGACAGGAAAGGCAGCCTTCAACAGACTCCTGCTCGCCGTCACGCTCTATAATCTCAGGATTTACAAGCTCAATAAGACCTTCGCCGATGTCGATAACAACAACACGGCGTAATGTGCCTACCTGATTGCCTGCAAGACCAACACCGCCTGATTCATACATAGTGTCAGCCATATCGTCTAAAAGTGTGTGAAGTCTTTCGTTAAATTCTGTAACGGGTCTTGCTTTTTTAGCAAGCACCTCGTCACCTTCTTTTACTATATTTCTGATTGCCATTTTAGCATCTCCAAATCAAAATCTTAATGGGTCGGCATCTGCATAAACGGTTACGTCTTTAAACTCTTTATCTTTGCCGAAATCAGCCAAAAGAGAGCTTATAACTTCGCGAAAACCTGCAGTACTGCGACATTTAACTATAATTTTGTATCTGTATTTATTGCTCACCTTAGAAACAAGAGCAGGCGAAGGGCCTAAAACTCTTATGGGAAAATCGGGTAAGCATTGGTCAAGCCTTGCCTTGAGACTTAAAAAGAAAGCTTTGGCACAGGCTATGGTTTTGTTTTTGTTTTCTCCTACAAAGCCCAAAAGCAGCAAATCCACAAAAGGTGGATATATCATAGCTTTTCGCAAAGCTATTTCATCCTCGTAAAAGGCATCGTAATCCTGAGAAGCCGCTAAATCAATAACAGGATTCTCAGGGGTAAAGGTCTGCACGATTGCAGTACCCTTTTCGCCTCCCCTTCCGCTTCTGCCAACGACCTGAGTAAGCATAGAAAACGCACGCTCAAAGCTTCGGTAATCGTCTGAGTAAAGCATCTGGTCGGCATTAAGAACACCAACCAAAGTTACATTGGGAAAATCCAGACCCTTTGCTACCATCTGTGTGCCGATTAAAATATCGTACTCACCTCTGCCGAAAGCCGAAAGCAACCTTTCGTGGGCATTTTTAGCCATAACAGCGTCAGCGTCAAGGCGTAGAATCCGTGCTTCGGGAAGCATATCAGCAAGAACCTGCTCAGCCTTCTGAGTACCTGTGCATGAAAGCCTTAAGCCCTGACTTCCGCAGGTTGGGCATTTGTCGGAATAATACACCGAATGACCGCAATAATGGCACATAAGGCGCTTGTTGGCACTGTGATAAGTCATAGAAATTGAGCAATTTGGGCAAGTTACTACCTCTTTGCAGCTTTTACAGGCGGCAAAGGTATTGAAACCCCGGCGGTTTAAAAGTAAAATCGCCTGTTTACCGTCAGCAATTGATTGCTCCAGACTTTCAAGGAGATAATCGGAAAAGCCTGTAGTATTGCCTCGACTCAGTTCCTCGTTCATATCAACAACCTGAACATCGGGCAAAGACACACCGCCAAAACGTTTGCTTAAAGTATGGAGGGTATATCTTCCGCTTTTTGCGAAGTAAAAAGAACGCACATCGGGAGTTGCAGAGCTTAAAAGCAGAGTACAGTTATTATAGTTGCATCTGAACTTTGCAAGCTCTGTAGCGTGAAAACGAGGTTTATTCTCAGCCTTGTAGGTGTGCTCCTGCTCTTCGTCCATTATAATAAGACCTAAGTCCTCAAAAGGTGCAAAAACAGCACTTCGGGTACCTACGGCAATTTTAGCTAAGCCTTTCTTAACTCTTTTATACTCGTCAAGACGCTCGCCTAAGGAAAGTCCGCTGTGAAAAACTGCAACCTGACTGCCGAAAAGCGAAGTAAACTTATTAACAAGCTGAGGTGTAAGGGAAATTTCAGGCACCATTAAAATAACGCCTTTTCCCTTTGCAACAGTATGTCTTATCAGATGCACAAAAACCGAAGTTTTGCCTGAGCCTGTTACACCGTAAAGAAGGGATACTCCAGCTTTACCGCTGTCAGAAAGCTCTGAGATTTCTTCAAACACCTTTTGCTGATCAGAGTTTAAAACAGGAAAATCAAGCTTTGAGAAATTCTGAGGAACAGTATTGCGGAAAACCTCAGCTTCAAAATACTCGGCTATTCCCTTTTTAACCAAGGCATCAGCTACAGCAGAAGTTACACCTGTGTAGTAGCAGATTTCCTTAACACTTGCAGAGCCAATGGTCAAAAGAAGCTCGGCAACACTTTCCTGTTTAGCGGTAAGAGAATAAGAGTTTAAGTCTGCCTCTTCACAAAGACGCATCATTTTAACAGATGCATCGCCCATTTTACGGAAAGCGTCGTCGCTTTTTATAAGAACACCCCGACGCACTAAATCCTCAAAAGGTTCAATCTCACTATAGCCGAAAACTTCAAGAAGTTTTTCACGTTTTACGGGCTTTTTAGCTTTTGAAACGTAGGTGAAAATCTTCATTTCTTCTTCATCTAAAAAAGAAACGTCGGCATCAGAAGCCGCCTCATATACTGTTGTGATTTTATAATTAAGCCCTGCAGGAAGCATAGCTTTTACAGCCTCAAAGTAAGTGCAGAAGTAGTGCTTCTGCATAAACTCAGCCATTTTTATAAGCTCCTCGCTTAGAACAGGGTCGGTGTCAAGAAGAGCTGACACATCTTTTAAATTTTCAGCACAGCCCTCTGAGAGGGTTGCTATTATGCCTTGCCTGCCTTTATTACCGCCGCCAAAAGGCACGCGGACACGACAGCCGACTTTTGCAGAACCTGCCAAAGCCTCAGGGATAATGTAGCTGAAAAGCTTATCAAAGTGGAAGACTGTGTCTTCCACCCAAACACCGGCAATAATGGTGTTATTATTCATCTGTATCGGGCTCGATAATGTTGAACTTGTGGTTCTTGAACTCCTCAACTGCAAGTAATACAGGCTTATCGTCTGTAATAATACCTTCGTCCTCAAAGTTCTGTGCAATCTGACGTGCACGCTTTGCTACACCGATAACCAGTGCGTAACGGCTTTCTTTACCGCTTAACATCTTTTCAATAGATGCTCTTGCCATTTTAAAATTCACTCCTGAAAAAATTTTATATATTAATTAATTATTGGGCTTCATTTCTGACGATTTCAAGGACTTCTTCAATTGCTTTTTCCAAATCGTCGTTTACTACTGTATATTTATACATTTTAGCATTTTCCATCTCAACCTTCGCCTGAGAAAGACGCGTGACTATAGCCTCCTCGGTTTCGGTACCTCTGTCACGGAGCCTTCTCTCAAGCTCCTCAACAGATGGTGGCAGAATAAAAATACTTACGGCATCGGGACGCATTTTAAGCACATTCTGTGCACCCTGAAGTTCAATTTCAAGAAATACGTTGTAGCCTTTATTAAGCTGTTCGTCTACGTAAGCCTTGGGCGTACCGTAGTAATTGTCACAATACTGAGCATGCTCTAAAAAGCCGTTATCCTTAATCATTTCTTCAAACTTTTCTTTAGTTACGAAAAAATATTCTCTGCCATGCACCTCGCCCTCTCTGGGCCCTCTTGTTGTGGCAGAAACCGAAAGCTTTATGTTTTTGTTACGCTTTAAAAGCTCTTTCATTATTGTGCCCTTGCCAACACCCGAAGCACCGGCATAAACAAATAACTTGCCTTTTTTATTTTCCACTGTCTTGCTCCTCCTCTGCTCGGTTTGCGATAGTTTCGGGAGAAACCGCCGAGAGAATTATGTGATCGGTGTCGGTAATCAAAACTGCTTTGCAGCGTCTGCCGTAAGTAGCATCAACCAGAAGGCTTTTGCTCTTTGCATCCTGCACGATTCGCTTTATTGGGGCTGAATCGGGACTTACAACGGCAACCAGTCGGTTTGAAAAAACAACATTACCGAAACCTATGTTTATAAGCTTCATAATATCACCTTACTCGATATTCTGAATCTGCTCACGGATTTTTTCAAGCTCTGCTTTAATATCAACAACCTTGTGAGCAAGCTCAGCGTCAGTTACCTTGGAGCCGATTGTGTTGGCTTCACGGTTCATTTCCTGCATAATAAAATCAAGCTTTCTGCCAACTGCCTCAGAGCTCTGCATAATAAGCTCCATCTGGTCAAAGTGGCTTCTGAGTCTTACGGTTTCCTCGGCAACTGCAACCTTATCGGCAAAAATTGCAGCTTCAGTAAGAATACGTTGCTGGTCAACAGTTGCGGACTCCAAAAGTTCGGATATTCTGTCGTAAAGACGTTTTTCGTATTCTTTAACCGTTTCGGGAGAACGCTCCTCAATTGCAGATACAATATCAAGAATTGTCTTTGCTCTGCCCATAACATCGTCAGAAAGACGCTTACCTTCAACCTCACGCATTGCTACGAATTTATCAACCGCTTCACTTGCAACAGGAAGAACCAACTCATAGATTTCGTTTTCATCCTCCTGCACCTTATGAACAGTAAGAACATCGGGAATACGAGCAAGAATAGAAGCTGTAAGGTCATTTTCAACCTTATAGGCTTCAGAAAGCTCTGCAAAAGCTTTTGTGTAGGCCGTTGCCAAAGAATTGTTTACTACAACCTCAACATCGCTGTCTTCAACTGATGTGATAGAAACAAACATATCAATCTTGCCGCGGGAAACACGGGTTGAAACATAGGACTTTAGCTTTTCCTCAAGGAATGCATAGCCGCGGCTTGTTCTGCAGTTAAACTCGAAATAGCGGTGGTTAACGCTTTTAAGCTCGACGGTAATCAGCTTACCGCCTACTGTTGCCTCGGCTCTGCCGAAGCCTGTCATAGAGCGTATCATTGTAAAAAATCCTTTCTTATTAAATTTTCTAATCTTCTGTCGTACTTGCACTGTATCTTACCTTTCAAGTACCTTAATATTATAACACCGCAAAAACAGTAAAACAATAGATTTGTAACCCTTTTGTAACTATATAAAAAATATTTGCATTAATAGATTTTATATGCTATAATATTTGGGAAATTTTTAAAAGGGATGAATTTTTATGTCAGGACATAATAAATGGAGTACCATTAAGCAGAAAAAGGGTAAGAACGACGCTGCAAGAGCTAAGATTTTCACTAAAATCGGCAGAGAAATTATTGTTGCAGTTAAAGAGGGCGGCAGTGCTGACCCCACAGTTAACTCAAAGCTCAGGGACTGCATTGCAAAAGCAAAGGCTAACAATGTTCCCAACGATAACATTGAGAGAGTTATCAAAAAGGCTGCAGGCGACTCTGATGCTTCCAACTACGAGGCTATTACATACGAGGGCTACGGTCCTTCAGGCGTTGCTGTAATTGTTGAGGCTCTTACAGATAACCGTAACCGTACAGCAGGCGACGTACGTCATTACTTTGACAAATACGGCGGAAATATGGGTCAGCAGGGCTGTGTTAGCTTTATGTTTGAGAGAAAAGGCGTACTTGTAATTGAGCGTGAAGACCTTGATAAAACTGAGGACGAAGTTATGGAAGCTGCTTTAGAGGCAGGCGCTGCTGACTTTGAGGCTGATGATGATATCTTCACAATCTACACAGAGCCTTCTGATTTAGGTGCAGTTCGCGATGACTTAGCCGCACAGGGTTTTGAATTTGCATCAGCTGAAGTAGAGCAGGTTCCCAACACTTATACAAAGCTGGAAGACAAAGAAACCTGCGAAAAGATGCAGAAGATGCTTGATATGTTCGAGGATAACGACGATATCCAGAACGTATGGCACAACTGGGAAATGGTTGAAGAATAATTTAATATTCTAAAAATCGAGGCAGGCGTTTAACGTCTGCCTTTTTTGTTTTACTTTGTGAAAATACTGCACAAACGAAAGCTATTCCCCGCTTTTTATTGTACTATTATTGTATTATATCTTCGGGGGATTACTATGAGAACTAAAACAGCGGCTTTTGTGTTGGTATTTATGGTTCTGATACTATGCTTTTCAACAGCTTTTGCCGATAACTTGCTTAATATCACTATGACAGACCCCGTAACACACAAAACTTATGATATTAATTACAATAATAAAGAGCTTAGGGTTTTTGATAACGGCAAGCTTTCAGGAAACACCTATATTCAGGATGCTCACGGATTTTCTATGTATGACAATACACTTTATATTTATTACTCAGATTTCCTTAATCATCAGCTTTTTGTTTACTGCTTTTATTTTCAGAAAGACAGCATAAGTTCTTTTGTAATTAATGAAGATGCGTTTTATAACGAAAACTGTTATGCATCCGATGGCGAAAGAGTTTACTTTGTATGGGGTGAAGATTCTAATTTTATGTGCGTTTATGAAAACGGCAATATTAATAAAATTAATCTGAAATCCCAAATCACGAAACTTTTGATCACTGATAAAGACACTTTAACCATTCACACCGATGATGGAATATTTACATACAAAAACGGAGAAATTCAGAACACATCCCCTACCCTTTTGGCACCTGAAACCACAGTTTACACCACAGAATGCAATACAGAAAACATTACTCCTGAAACCAGCAACGGCTTTTATGTAGCTTTAGAAGGAGTTACTGTAAGCAAAATAAAGAAAGCCTTTGCAAAGTATGAAATCACAAACTTTACAAAGGCTGACGGCTCAAATATTAATAGCGGTAAGTTGGGCACAGGGGCTACATTTGCCCTTTCAACAGGTGAGGTAATTACAGTTGTAATTTATGGTGATCTTACTGGTGAGGGTAACGTTAACTCGAGAGATTTGAAGGCATTACTTAATCATTTGAGCCGAAAAGAACTTTTACAAGGAAGTTATCTTATATCGGCTGATTTGGACTCTGACGGATTAATTACCACAAAAGATTTATTAATGCTTTCGAAAATGTATTAAATCTGAAAGCCGTCCCATTGATAGCGGGACAAATCAACCACTCCGTTATTAAGCTTTACACCTTCCCTTTCTAAAAGGTAAATCTGACGGTTTTCGCCGCCGAAGGCAAAAGCTTTAGATACTGAACCGAAGCGGTCTACCACCCTATGGCAGGGAATTCTTTCGGGGTCAGGGTTTGCGTGAAGTGCATAGCCCACAACACGCGACCAGCGAGGATTACCTGCAAGGAGCGCCACCTGACCATAAGTAGCAACTTTTCCTTTAGGTATTTGAGAGACAACCTCATAAATCTTCTCGAAAACTGACATTAAATTATCTTCTCCATAATCTGGAATTTGCCCTTTCGCCAATGGGCAAAGCCTATAACTTTAAATCCTAAGCTTTCATACAATGCCGCACCCACAGGATTGCCGCAAAAGGTATCAAGACGAATTGTTCTGATGCCTTTTTCTTTTGCGTTATTCTCTACAAATTCCATAGCATTTTTAGCCACGCCCTGACGGCGGTACTTGGGGTTTACTGCAAGACGGTGAACCACAACATAAGGCTCTGAGGGATATTGCCACGGACATGCATCGTAATCTTCTTCACATTCAGTATTAACTGCAAAGGTACAGATGAGCTTACCATCTTCTTCGCCCACTATCAAATCGCCAGCCTCAATGTCGGCGGCAATTACAGCAGAGTTCGGATACAAATCGTCCCATTGGTCTATACCCATTTCCTGCATTGAAGCAATAACCCTTACGTAATGCTGATAAATCTTAAACACTTCATCAATTGTTGGCTTTCTGTATGTTACGTTCATATTGTTACTCCGTTAATAAAAATTATACCTATTTGCGTTTAAGCCAAGTTACACATTCCACATGGGCGGTCCTTGGGAACATATCAACAGGGGTTACTTCCTGAGTGATAAAGCCCAGTTCGGCAAAAACTGCCAAATCACGAGCTAAGGTAGCAGGGTCGCAGGAAACGTAAACTACACGCTCAGGGTTAAAATCAGAAATAGTTTTTATTAAAGATTTGTCACATCCCTTGCGGGGCGGGTCTATAATAATAACATCAGGAGTTAAACCTTCGGCTTTAAGGGTTTCGGCGGCCTTAGCGGCGTCACCGCAGATAAAACGTGCATTTTCTATGCCGTTTGTTTTAGCGTTCTCTTTGGCATCTTCAATAGCTTTTGGAACAATCTCAACTCCGATAAGGCTTTTTGCTTTATGAGCCATAGAAAGACCTATAGTGCCGGTACCGCAATAAAGGTCAAGGAGAACTTCATTGCCCTTTAAGTCGGCATATTCGGCAGCTTTTGAGTACAGAAGCTGGGCACCTTTACGGTTAACCTGATAGAAGGACTGAGGTGAGATTTTAAATTTTAATCCGCAAAGAACATCTGTGATAAAACCTTCACCGTAAAGAGTTTTACTCTTCTTGCCCAGCACAACGTTGGTATCCTCACGGTTTACGTTTAAAACTACGGATTTAAGATTTGGAAGCTCATCTTTAAAAGCATCAACAAGAACATCCGAGAAAGGAAGGTCTTTACCGTTGATAACTAAAGTTATCATCAGCTCGTCGGTTTTTTCTGCAAGGCGTAAGTAAAGGTGACGGAAGAGGCCTTTGCCTGTGGCTTCGTCATAAATTGATATATTGTGACTTTGAAGAAAGGCTTTTAAAATTTCACTCGCCTTTAAGAAGCACTGTGGCTGAAGCGAGCAGTCGTTGCATTCAACGATTCTATGACTGTGATTAGAGTAAAAGCCCATTGTGATTTTACCGTCTTTAGAAAGCCCTGCTGGAATCATCGCTTTGTTGCGATATCTGTTAACCTCGCCTGTGCAAACAATAGGCCTTACGGGCACATTAAGCTTTGCAATTCGCTCAATAGCATCCTTTACTCTTTGCTCCTTAGCCTTAAGCTCAGCTTCGTAAGAAATATGGCAGTATACACAGCCTCCGCACTTATAACCTACACTGCAGGTTGGGGTGATTCTGTCAGGAGAAGGAGTAAGGACTTCCTCTACCTTACCGAAGGCATAGGTTTTCTGCACCTTTATAATACGGACATTGAGCTCATCGCCTACTGCTGAGTTTGGTACAAACACCGTTATTCCCTCTTCAGTTTTGGCAACACCGCTGCCTTCAGAAGAAATGGAATTTATATTAAGCTTTAAAATATCATTCTTTTTTAAGTTCATAATCCACCAAAATTTTAAGAAATATATAATATTTTAACATTTTACGCTTATATTTACAACAATTATATAAGAAAAAGTGTAACAATGCTGAGATAGGTATTTATTTTTTTGAAAGAATGCAATATAATAAGCGAAGGAGTTGATTTAAATGAATTACGATAACATACTTGATAAAGTTAAAAAGATACATTTTGTAGGCATTGGCGGAAGCGGTATGTGCCCTTTGGCTGAGATTCTTTACAGCGAAGGCTTTATTATTACAGGCTCCGACTGCAATGAATCCGATACTCTTGACAGAATCAAGAATATGGGGATTAAAGTTTTTGAGGGACACTTTGCTGAGAATGTAAAGAATACCGAACTGGTTGTTTACACAGCCGCAGTCAAAAGTGACAACCCTGAGCTTGTAGCCGCTAAAGAGCTTGGTATCCCCTGCCTTGAGCGTAGTGTTATGCTTGGCATTGTTACAAGGAGATACAATCGCTCAGTAGCTGTGGCTGGTACTCACGGCAAAACCTCCACCACCGCAATGATTAGCCAAATTCTTATAGGCTCAGGCTTTGACCCCTCAGCAATTATCGGAGGTAAGCTTAACGCAATCGGCGGCAACAGCTATGTAGGACAAAGCGACATTATTGTGTGCGAAGCCTGCGAATACGTGGACACCTTCTTGCAGTTAACCCCATATCTTTCAGTTGTACTTAATATAGATGCAGACCACCTTGACTACTTCAAGAATCTTGACAACATAAAAAGTTCGTTTAAAAAATTTGCAAATCAAACCACCCACGCTGTTATTTATTGCGGTGATGATGAAAATTCAACAGACACATTTAAGGAATTGAATTTAGAGAAAATCACCTTTGGTGTTGGAGAGAATTGTGACTATAGAGCGGTTAATATAATTTCCAACGGAATGCACCAGAGCTTTGATTTGTACTACAAAAACGATTTTATAGCTACTGTTAAACTGGTTGTTCCCGGAAGGCATAATATTATGAACGCTTTGGCGGCATCAGCGGCGGCTCATCACCTTGGGGCTACAGGCAAGGAAATTGCAGAAAACCTTGAGAAGTTCACCGGTGTTCACAGAAGATTTGAGGTTTTGGGTGTTACCAGAGGAATTACCGTAGCTGATGACTTTGCCCACCACCCCACAGAGCTTACTGCAGTGCTTACTTCAGCAATGAATATGGGCTTTAATAAGGTTTGGGCGATTTTTCAGCCTCACACTTATTCAAGAACTGCAATTCTCTTGGATGACTTCGCAAAAGCACTAAGTATTCCTGATGAAATTATTATTTCTGAAATTTTAGCAGTCAGAGAAACCAACACCTACAACATCTACTCCACAGATTTAGGTGCTAAAATCGAAGGCAGCCATTGCATTGACACCTTTGAAGAAATTACAGAGTTTATTCTAAAAAACGCAAAAGAAGGCGATTTGGTGCTTACAATGGGCGGCGGAAACGTTTACCGCTGTGCAAATATGATTTACTCGGCTTTGGAACATAAAGACTGACATGAAAATGGGAGATGCAAATTAATGCATCTCCCGTTTTTTAATTAAAGAAGGACCACCAGTTAGAAAAATCGTTATTCTGATTTTCTTTTTCAAAAAAGTTTTCATTATCAACTTCAGGAACATATTCCTGAAGCTCAAAGCTGATTGTATAGGTTTTACCTGAGGTGTTCTCAACCTTAAAGGTTACCTCCTCACCAACTGCACAGTCATTAATTATTTTTTCCAACTCTTCTGACTTTGCAACTTCTTTACCGTTAACAGAAATCACTCTGTCGCCGCTTTCAAAACCTGCAACATCAGCGTTTGTATTTTTTTCTACGCTGTATATATAGCAACCTGTCTTTTCAAGTCCGTACATCCAAGCTACCTGTTGAGAATCAACGTCGATAAAAGTCATACCTAAATCAACTCTGCCGCGAACATATCCAAATTCAGCCAAGTCGCCTATTACGTTGATTACGTCGTTAATAGGAATCGCAAAACCAAGACCCTCAACCTCAGAACCTGAGGATTTTGCGTTAACAATACCTATAAGGTTGCCGTTCTGGTCAAACAACCCGCCTCCGGAGTTACCTGGGTTTATAGCTGTGTCGGTCTGCAGCAAGCTCATGGTCTGACCGTCAATTACAACATCTCGGTTTAAGGCACTTAAAACACCCTCAGTCACCGAACCGCCAAGCTGACCTAACGGGTTACCGATAGCAACGGTACGCTGACCCACCATAAGTATATCAGAATCACCAAAGGTTGCGGCAGTAAGCTTTTGATCGGGGGTGATTTCAAGAAGTGCTACGTCAAGTTCCTCATCGCTGCCCACCAACTTAGCGTCATAGGTAGTTCCGTCGCGAAGTGTAACCGAGATTTTTGTAGCACCGTCAATAACGTGATGATTTGTAACAATGGAACCGTCAGCATCTACAATAACACCGGAACCAGCACCTGACTTAATAAACTGCTGAGCAAACACGCCTGTAGTTACAGTTTCGGTGGTAATCTCTACAACGCTGTCGGCGGCTTTATTTACAATTTCTACTGTAGAAAGACCACCGTCTTTATATGCCGTATCGTAGCTTTCGGCATCAATTTTATTAATGGTAAGCCCATTTTTAATCTCAGCATTAAGCGAATCGATATAGTTATATACTCCCGTGCCAACAAAGCCTGCCACAAAAGAAAGGCAGAGGCAAACTGCAATACCGGCAAAGAACAGACCTTTCGATACACCTTTTTGCTTACGCTCTTTTTTCTGAGGAATCTGCTCAGTCTGTGGCGAAACGTAAGGTGGCTTAGGAGCAGGATTTATCGGTGAAGTATTACCGCCGTACCATTCGCAGGAATAAGGAGGCTGATTTAAGCCTTCTTCTGCAGGTTCTTCAACAGGCATCTGCTCAACAGAAACTTCCTGCGGTTGGTAAACATTCTGAAGCGGTAAGTCCTGCTTGTCGCCGGAAGATACCTCGGGATTAACATATGGATTATCAAATCTATTGTCTGTCATATATATACCTCCAAATCTTTTAGCTGTATTCTAAACGTAGTATGTGAAAAACAGCTGAAACAAGAATGAAACCGAAATGAATAAATTTAAAAATCAGCCCAAAGCAATGCTTTGGGCTAAAAATATTAAAGGTCAGGGTCATCAAGCTGAGTAATAATGCCGTCAAACTCATTGAGGCGTTGCTCCATTGCAACTTCGCCTTGTTCAATATCCTCCACATTTGAATGCTGTGAATCGTCTTCAAGGTACTTTTTCTCTCTGATTTTATTAATGATATTAATGACGTCATCAGAAAAAGCAATAATAATAAGTACCAATAACAGCACCATACCATACCACTCAGTAAAGAAGTCGTATATTGTGCCAATATAAGGAATTTTATGGGTAACCTTACCAATAATCTGATCTTCAGAAATTTCAGGGTCATCTACCGCCTCAGGCTTAATGCTTCGGGTGGTAAAATAATATACACCGTCTTCAACATAAGGGTCTTTGGAAATCTGGTGTGTTATCAGCTTTCCTTTTAAGTAACCTTTTTCTGCTCTGTAGCATATCACATCTCCCTTTACAAGGGTTTCGGGCTCAGCTTTGGATACAATTACAACCTCGCCAACGTCAAGAGCAGGCTCCATAGATTCTGAAGAAACTCGGATTAATCTATAGCCGAAAAATCCCGGAGGCTTTTCAGTAATTCTTATGTAGGCTATATAAAATAAGGCAAAAAAAAGTGCGGCAACAAGAACTATGCCTACTATTCGTTTGATTTTTTGAAACATCCGCTTTCCTCCTAAAGGAAAATCTAAGCTATTGTAGAATCAAGCTTACGTTAAGTATAGCACAGAATAAGTATGCTTTGCAACCGTTAATATATAGGTTATTCATCCGAAACTTCAGCATCAGTATCTGTAGCATCTTCATTTTTAATTCGACCTATAATATCGTTGATATCTTTTTTCTCGCGTTTAACGTCATTACCTGTTAAGTTTTTAATAATAACAATAACCTCATCGATAAACACAATTATGATAAGGGCTATAATGACAAGAAGGCCCCAAGGTGAAAAAAAGAAATTATAAAAAGACTCAAGAAACTTTAGTTCACTGATTACAACAGACACCACACGGTCAGCGTTTATAGGTGAGTCGGCAATTTCGTTAGCCACACCTTTAGTCTGAAGCATTATTTCACCGTCAACTTCTTCGGGTGCAACTATAACCTTGTGAGTTATAAGCTTTCCTGAAAGCTCACCGCTTCCTTTGTAGGTTACGATATCCCCTACTTTTATATTCATAGGGTCATCAACAGATTTTCCGAGAATAACGTCACCAACCTCAAGCTCAGGCGACATACTACCGCTTGAAACACGAAACACAGAGTAACCAAACAACGACGGATTGGTGCCCATAAAACGGGACGCAACAGATATAATAACCGAAATTACAAGAACGGCTATTACTACCCAACATAATACATCAAAAAATTTTTTACCAATTTTTAAAGCTTTTTTCATACTATTTACCTTCTTCGGTAATTTATTAGAAAAGACAGCAGAGCCCAGCCTGCTGTCTTCTAAATTTATAACTCAATTTCTTATTATGATTCGGCTTTCTGATTAGATATATTCTTTAGTGCAAACAACTCACTAACCATTAGTAAAGCAAGAATTACGAGAACTGTTATAAGCCCATATGGAGTAGTAAAGAAAGAATAAACTATACGCAAGAATTCAGATTTAAAAAGCATTTTGCCCACAATTTGTTCTTCTGATATTTCGGGATCAACATATCCATTGGCAATTCCCATCGTCTGAAAATAAAGCTTACCCTGAACTTCATAAGGCTCTGCAACTACCTGATGTGTAATGAGTTTTCCGCTGTAACTACCATAATTACCATGATAAGTAATCACATCTCCAGGAAAAATTTCAGAGCAATCTGTTTTTTTTGAAATAATTACATCTCCTACGTGAAGCATTGGCTCCATACTTGAGGATGATACCCTTAATATTTGATAGCCTAATAACTGAGGTGTTTTACCCTGTATGCGAGTAAAACACATAACAATCAGGAGCAAAAAAGTAATTATCAATAATATAGTAGAAAATACACTGATAAGCTTATTGATAAAACTTTTAAATTGCTTTACAGTTATACATTTCATCAGTTATATGCAATATAAATTGTACCCGGAGTTATAGCCGAAGTACCAGTATAATCAGTTGAAGGCTTTATGAACCACTCTACTTCAATAGTGCTTTGTTTTTCAACTACTATATTGTCTTCTAAACAAAATGTACTTACAGTTCTGTTGTTACCAGAAACAACACCTTTGTATTCTTTAAAGGTTTTTTCCGGACTAACAAGACCTATATGAATATTTTCGCCCATAGCACTGTTATATGTCAAACCATTAAGATAAAGAGAAACCACTGTATCGCTTGAGTTTGCAGTATCAGTAACAACGGACTTGAAATATACAGCCTGCCCTGCTTTAACGTCCACGGCACCGGAAACAGGTGTATCCGAATACTCAACAACTCCATCAGTAACAGTACCTGCATATGTTACCACAGTAACACCCGATGTATTGTTCACTCTACCATTCTGTGAATAGACAAGCCTATAGCCGTCTTCATCAGCTCTCATTGTGCGGTCATACCATGAAAATGCCGACACTACTGTCAAAGCAAGAACTAAAGCAAAAACTAACACAAACGTTAAGAGCTTTAAGCTTTTATATTCTTTTTTCATGGTATCACCGCCTTTTATAATTTATTTTTTGGACCAGGTACCTGATGGATTATTCCACGGGTTGGTTGTACTTAATGTAACCATATTATTGCCATTAGTGGGAATTGTAAAGTCAGCTGACTGATTCCAGTCGGTATCGAAACTGTATTCTGATGTACTTACATTAGGATCAAATCTACTGAACAGACAATTTGTATATGCAGTTTCAATAACTGCAGAATAAATTCCGTCCCCATCAGTATCGGTCATAGGATACCATGTGGAGTTCAAGCCACCACCCCATACATAGCAACCAAACTTAGCATTTGCTTGCTTCCAATCAGCTGACGGTTTGAAATAAAGTGTTCTGCCAGTTGCCTCAAATCTTGCGTACAAGGTTGTATTAGCAGTTATATTTGTAAGTGTGTATGGATTGTTTGTACTCTTCAGAGTACCGCCGGTAGAATCTGTGTACCAGCCTACAAACTCATAACCAGAATTTGCAGTTGCGGTAAACTTAGCACTTCCGCCTGTATCAACTGTAGATTTATCTACTGTAACAGTACCGCCTGTACCTGCCTCTGCAGAAACTGTGTAAGTTTTAATAAACTTAGCATACAGAGTAACTGTTGAATCAGCCGTACCGCTTACGGTGTATTTTGCACTTGTTGCAGAGGTTGGATTAGTAATACCGGTTGTGGATGTACAGCCGGAATTGATGTACCATCCTACAAATCTGTAGCCACTTGAAGCAGTTGCCTTGAGATTTACTTCTGAACCTATCTGAACAGTTGAGGATGTTGCACCTGCAGCATAAGCTGTACCGCCGCCAGTAGGCGTTACGGAAGTCTTAAGTGTTAGGGTAGGAATCTTCTCGAACTTAGCATAGTAGTCGAGAGTCTTACCTGCATCAGCTGCTGTCAAAGTAATATTCTGACTTGCAACATTGTAATTTGTGCCGATTGTTGTTATGTATGCACTATCTTTATACCAGCCAATAAACCTGTAACCGGAGTCAGGTGTAGCGTTAAGTGCAACGGTTTTGCCTGAGCGTGTTATTACAGTAGATTTGCTGTCAACTGAAGCAGAACCGCCGGGAGCCTTACCATGAGCATTGATAGTAATCATATCAGCCGGGTCAAACTCAATAAGTTTATTAAGTGATGTAAAGAGATATGTGCCACCAATATCGCCTTCAAGTCCTTCTTCATTCTGTGCAGGATATCTGCCTGCTTCAGCACCATTATTGCTGATGATTACATAGAATTTACCAATGTCTGTGGTCTTAAATTCAAGCTTATAGTAACCTGTATTTGCATCAAGTGTTGCTGAGCTACCGGGCCATGCACCTGTGTAATAGTGAACATCGGAACCGTAATCATTATCATTATAAGCGTAAACTGAATATTTAGAGAAGCCTGAACGTGGCTCTACATAAATTACTGTAGAATTTCTCTCCTGGAACTTTGCATAGAAAACAACATCATCGTCAGGAGTCTGGGTGGGAAGAACCGCCTTGTCAGAAATAAGCTTAGTACACGCCTCGTCAGAGTACCAACCTATAAATTCATAGTTACTGCCAGGGACTGCAGTAGCAGTAAAGCTGGTGCCTGTTTTATAGAAGTGATTGGTGTATGTTGTTGAGCCGTACTTAATAGAACCGCCTGTAAAGCCGTTTGTAAGTGCAGTACCTGTTTTATTATAAGTAACAGCATAGAAATCAGCTCTAAGATCCTCTGCAACAACAATAAGATTTAAGTCAATGGTAATTTCACAGCCCTGAAGTGCAGATGTATCAGAACCGTCATCAAGCCATATCGAAACCTCAATATTACCTGTTGCTCCCTTATCATAAGTAAAAAGCTTATTCGCCTTAGTTGTAGGATTGTTGAGATAACGTGTAAATGGAACCGCTGTTAAAGTCTGTACTGATGAGCCTGTGCCTGTAGCAACGGTTGTTGTTTTATCTGTGTCAGCGGTTGTGAAGATATACTTATCATCCTCACCCTCTCCGCATTTTATCATAATTCTAAAAGCAGATGTATCAATATTTGTATTACCGATTTTTGCAGTAATAGTAGGCACATCATCAAAAGCAATATAACACTTTTTAGTAGTATTTTCGATTTCAAAATCATATTTGATATACTTGGTACCGATGTCATTAACAGTTGCTTCTCTATAAAATACTGTTGAACCATCATTGCTGCTTACTGGAAAAAGAAAATTCTCTCCATCAACACTAGACACAGGTGAAAAGCAAAGATTCTGGTACATATTTGTATTTTCATCATAATTGATAAGCTCAATTATACCGCTTGATGTTGAAGGGTTAAGTGTAATCTTACCACTGTAGACAACATTATCAGGAACTGTATCGGTTTTGATAGGTTCATTTTCTTCATCGGAGTGAATGGTATAGGTTGCACCGCCTTCAATCCAGCTGAATGTAGCACCTATTGAAACCGCAAATAAAGTAAGAAGTGCCACAATAACAAGCAATAATTTTGGAATATTAGATTTTCTGTAATGCATAAGCGGCACCTCCTTATCTGTAAGTTAATAAAATTTAGGGTGTGGGGTCATTTACGGGGTAAATGAGACTCTTTTCCTTTTCGGTATAAACATAGAAGCCGTGTTCGTTATTTGACTTGAGCCAGAAAGCAGCACCATTGAAAATTTTGTTATTGAGGTCGTCACCTGTAATTTCGTATGGTCCTGCTAAACGTTCGAGCGTTGTGCTGTTATTATTGAATCTGTAAACTCTACCAATTTTGCCTTCAGCACCGCCGCTATCAGGATACTGAATGCCGTTTCTGTTGTTAGCAATGATGTAGAAAGTATTTCCATGATTGCTGGCTGAATTAGTAAAATCAACCCAATACGCTCCTACTGTGTTGCTTGCATCATAGTCAGCGGTTGTACCGGGCCATGCGCCTAAAGGTTCCTTTTTGGCACCATTTTCAGAGTCATTAAAGTGAACATATGCAGATGTATTTACACCATAGTCAAATTTCTCAAGGTAAACTCTTGTTTCACCGCCATTGTTAAACTGTATGCCTGCTATATTTTCAGATTCCTTGAGGTCGATACAATAAAGAACGCCGTTAGTGGTATTCTTAACGAAGGTCATCCCCTTACCGGGCCATTGGCCTGTAGATGCACAAGGCTTATCAGATGTATCCCACGCATAGCAATGCAAGTTGCTGTAAGGGGTCTGCATCTCAAAATAAATGCGGAACGTACCCTCTGCATCCTTCCAATAGCCGTAACAACCATCAAGGTTTGTACCTACACTCTCTGACTGACCAGCAATTGCCACAAAGGTTCGCTCAGGAATCGTTACCCCATTATATGTATTACTTAGTGTGGGAATATCTACCATTGAAGGCTCCCACTCATTCCACCACTCATCTATATCTATAGAGTATCGGCGGAAATAAAAGTTGCTGACAGATTTAGGGATATATCCTACCCAAGTTGTATCAGAGGTTTTCTCAAGAGCGTAGTATCTATAAGCAGTATTGTCATAGATATAAACCATGGTTTCATATTCAACACCATCATCCTCGATATTGTTATGAACCCAGTTGTTCTTTTCTGCGTCACCACGGCTGTGACAATTATCAACGAAGTTGTATTTGATAAGGTCATCAACAGTTGTGGTAAAGTCGATATAAATACTTAAGTCTGTGTCAGCAATTGTGTTACCTGAAAATTCTGTACCTTCAAGCCAGATAGCAAGGGTAATTTTTTTTGTTTCGCCTTTTTTTAGTTCGAATAATGGAGTACTGCTACCCTCGCCCTTAAAATAATAATCACCGTATGCATCGGTGTGAGTTTCAGTTGTAGATGGTACACCAACCTCAGTAATTGAAGTAATCGGAGCATAATCCATATCAATACCGGGCATCTGTGTGGGTTTGAAAACCATAAGCTCAGTCCCGTCGTTGCTAAAAAACGACATTCTAAGAGCATCCAAAAGCTTTTTATTTTCCTTTTTAGTCGTTTCAATTTGTTCTTTTGACATACCATCAGTATCAAAATTACACTGGATAATTGTACCCGAACCAAGGTATACGTCAGCAGCACTATCGTTAGCAACAAGATCGAAATCAAGACTTATATACTTGGTATTTACGTCAGCAGGGATACCTTCTCGGAAAGTCATCTGTGTAGTATTGTTAGAGGTATTGTCTGCCATTGGGAAGAAGAAGTTCTTGCCGTCTGCGCTGGATACTTCCTGCAGATTGCAAGTAGGAATAACAATTGAAGAGGTATTCTTGCCTGCCTGTATCATAGAAAGGCTGCTACCTGCACTAATTTGAATAGTATTGCCATTAAGATAGCCTTTGTTACCGCCTTCTATCCAACTGTATGTGAAGCTGAGCCCCATAACAAATACAAGTAAAAGTGCTGTTACTGCAGTAACTATTTGTTTGATGTTAAGTTCTCTTATTTTCATAACAGCACCTCCTTGCCATTATAAATTAATTAAATACTGAAAGAATCAAATACAAGTGAAATATTAAACTTACCGTCTACAAGTGCTCGACGTGCCTCGGTGTCACAACCTTCAATCCAAATAGTAAAAGTAGCCTCGCCTACATAATAGTCACCGCTCTTTGTAAGAGTTGCCAGTAAAGTACTATTATCGCTTGGTACAACTGTTACTGTATCGGGTAAAGAGGTAATAGCAGTTGTAAGTCTTACTAACTGCTTATCTTCATCATAGCAATAATGCTCATAAGAGTTATTCCAAGGATAAGGCTGACCCTCTGCTACGGGACCTGAACGGAAAGGGTTAGAATTAATTGTTGCGTTAGTTGTCATTGAGTACTCTGTTGAACCCACTTCGTTATTAAGATGATACTCGGGACGAGGAATCCATATCTGTCTGTAATCTGCAGAATTTTCAAAGGAAACTCTGAGTGCACCTACAATCAGGTCTTTGGAAAATGCGTCATCTCCTGCAGCATAAGAGCTTGGGTTACCGCAATCTGCACCTGTAACTACCTGAGAAGCAGGTGAAGCGATTGAGTCGGAGCTGAGATAAACATTAAGAGCCTCTTTAGAACGCATTTTAACGGTAAATTCAAGATAATCCTGATTTTTATTTGAGGTAGGCCAGTCGCCGTCGGGATTAACTATAGCGTAGTTATTCTTCTGGGTTAGCTGGGGGCTGTAAAATGTTTCGCCGTTGCCTGTTACCTCAACGAATTTCATAGAATCAAGAACAGATGTGGTTGTTCCTTCTTTCATAAGATCAGCAAGATTAAGGGAACCGCTCCATGTACCATCTGCACCTGTGAACGAAAGCTCAAGTGCGTCATCGGATTCTACAACAATTTCATAGGCGTCAACTCTGTTATTTACCATAGTAGCAAACCATGCGTAAACAGAAACAGTCATCAGCGTAGTGATGAGGAATAAGTTGATAATAATTATGAATTTTTTATTTTTAATAATGTTTAACTTTTTCAACTTAATCCCTCCTTACTGTGATGTAAAGTGTAACGAAATATCGAAAATACCATCTGCAAGAGGAGTTTTTGCCTCTCGATCGGTACCCTCAACCCACACACGCATTACAATATGAGATGTGTAATAATCGCTGCCGGCTGATTTAGTCAACGTTGTAACAGGTGTTGAACAAACTCTTGTATCTTCAGCGTCGCTGTTGGTTGAAGTGAAAAGTTTGGGTGAAGTTGCTGAGCTTAAAGTTTCAAGCAGTTTGGTTTTGCTGTTATAAAACTGATAAAGCTGTTTATCCTGTGTGAGTCCGGTATTAAACTCGTAAGTCGTACCGGTATAAACAGTAACTGCAGTAACTGTGTTAAGCACATCAGCCTTAACACCTTTTAATTTGCCTTGATCTATTACAAGGTAATAATCCCCTGATTTAAGCAAAGGACCCTCTACCTCATCTTTATACTCAAGTGAGAACCTAGAGCCTGTAGCGGCAAAGGAAACAGAGCCATTTGTAAGTGTTAGATATGTATTGTTATTATTGGACTTGAATTTATAAGTAGCAGCGGAACCTGTGCCGTCTTTAATGGTTGTAAACTGCTCTTCAAGAGTAATGCTTACAGGTGATACATTCTCTTTTTCACTATCAATAAATGATATGCTCTTGTGAAAGTTGTTACCCTGAGATACAGCAGATGAAGATAGAGGATTAACAAGGGCACATGTTATATCATTTTCAAGCGGATAGTAT